>JAUWWJ010000001.1 GCA_030616935.1 Planctomycetaceae bacterium | reverse complement strand
GGAGGCGACGAACGGTTTCAGGATCAGCCGTAGCTTTACTCGCTTCCGCACATGCTTTCCACACAGTGTTGAGGAGGGTGTGTAATGTTGTTGTTACAACATCAGATGCGAGATGGTTCCGGTATGAAGGAGGTTGACTACGAGAAGGGAAGTCCCCTTCCTGATCGTAACGAGTTCCGTCCCTAGCAGACATTTCGTCTTCAGCACTTTTGATAAGGGAACCTGCAAGGTGCTCTTCGGTCTGTTCATTAATCACCGCAGGGCCCTCGTACCTCCCTTACTTCAATGATTAAATTATTTACATTGGAAAAAACACTGAAGTTCTCTGGAACTATTTAGAGACCTTCACCTGGGCTATCAGTCTGACTAGGACTTTCCGGAAGACCCCCGATAGTCGTGCTTCCACTACTTGCAAGACCTCCAGAACCTGCGGCAAGTTCCTCTTCAGTTTGCTCGGCTGCTTCTAAAAGTGGGAAGTCACGCGCCAAAAGATCTTCACGATCGATTCTCAAGGCCTCAAGAGCCTCGGGGCGAACCCGTACTTCTGAAGTTTGGAACGTATTGAAGCCCGTGCCTGCGGGAATCAAGTGACCTAGGATAACGTTTTCCTTAAGACCGACTAGATTATCGACCCGTCCAGCGAGCGCAGCTTCGGTCAGCACCTTGGTTGTTTCCTGGAAGCTAGCTGCCGAAATACAACTGGAACTCTGCACACTGGCCTTTGTAATGCCGAGTAGCTGTGTGCTTGCCGTAGCGGATTTTGGCTTGGTCCCCTTTGCAGGAGTACCACCAAGAGCTTCAATCGATTCATTGTTTTGGGCGAGAACATCTTTCGGAACTATCGCACCAACTTCAAATTCGCTGTCGCCTTTGTCGGTAATTCGCAAGCAGTCAGCGATCTGGTCATTCGCCTGCCGAAACTCGTGTTTATCGAGCATACTGCCAGGCAATAATTCCGTGTCTCCAACAGTGTCAATCTTCACCTTCCGAAGCATCTGTGAAACAATAATTTCAATATGCTTGTCATCAATTTCAACACGCTGGCTGCGGTAGACATTTTGAATTTCACGAACAAGGTATCTTTGAACTTCTTCTTCACCAGAAATTCGAAGGATGTCATGTGGCACCAAAGGTCCGTCAACAAGAGCCTCTCCTGCGCGAACGATATCTCCAGCATGCACTCGCATATGCTTGCCTTGAGTAATTAAGTGCTCTCGCTCTACACCTGTTTCATTTCGAACAATGATTGTTCGCTTACCGCGTCGTTTTTCACCACTGACTTCAACCTTTCCATCAATTTCAGCCATGATGGCAGGGTCTTTTGGCTTTCTGGCCTCAAAAATTTCGGTTACTCGTGGCAGGCCACCCGTGATGTCCTGCGTACCACTTGCTTCACGAGGTGTCTTTGCAAGGATATGGCCGGCTCGAACAGTCTCTCCGGGTGAGACTTCGATATAGGCTTTTTCAGGAAGGTAGTAGAAGTCAAGGATTTTCCCTGATTCGTCTTCAAGAACTACTTGTGGATGATACACGCCCTTATGTTCCATAATCATTCGGCGAATATGGCCACTCGGATCTTTTTCTACTCGTAGTGTTTCACCGTCAACAACGTCTTCGTACCGAACCTTACCTGACACTTCGGAGAGAATAGGGATCGAGTGCGGATCCCATTGCACGAGCACTGTGCCCTGTTTTACTTTGTCGTTTTCAGCAACCTTTAGAATTGCACCGGCAGGAATATCGAATTTGTCAATTTCCCGCCCCTTGTCATTCAATATTGCAATTTCACCATTTCGGGCAAGCACGATCAGTTCGCCCTCTTCATTTTTGACAGTTCGGAGGCGAGTGAATTTGGCTGTACCTACATGCTTTGACTTATATTCATTTTCTTCAACATCACGCTGTCCAACTCCACCAATGTGGAATGTTCTCATAGTGAGTTGCGTGCCAGGCTCACCAATACTCTGGGCGCCAATAATTCCAACGGCCATGCCTTCTTCAACCATTGATCCAGTCGACAGATCCATGCCATAGCAAAGTCGACAAACCCCGAGTGGAGCCTCGCACGTAAGTGGGCTACGAACCTGAATCTTTTCGAGTCCAAGGGCTTCGATTTCACGTGCTAATTTGGGCGTGATGAGTTGATCTTCTTCAACAACAATTTCATCGGTAATGGGATTTGTAATATTTGTTCGACTGACTCGACCGCGAATACTATCGGCCAGGTTAACTTCCACTTTTTCGCCACGATAGATAACAGTTTTCTCAATACCTTGGGTTGTGCCACAATCATGCATCGTGACCACAACATTCTGCGCGACATCGGCTAGTTTTCGTGTGAGATATCCTGAATCAGCGGTTTTGAGAGCTGTGTCAGCCAGTCCTTTACGAGCCCCGTGAGTGGAACTGAAGTATTCGAGAACAGTCAGACCTTCTCGGAAGTTCGCTTTAATAGGCGTCTCGATGATTTTACCTGAAGGTTTCGCCATAAGTCCTCGCATGCCGGCAAGTTGACGAATCTGTTCAACACCACCGCGAGCACCCGAATGAGCCATCAGATAGATCGGATTAACATAACCAGAATATCGGTTACTAGAACCAGTGTCCTGTTTGAGGTCATCCATCATTTCCTTGGTGATCTGCTCACGAACATGAGTCCATGTATCAAGAACCTGATTGTAACGCTCACCATCAGTGATAACACCACGTGAATAGAGCTTACGAATTTTGCTTACTTCTTTATCAGCCTTACTAAGAATTTCAGGTTTGTTGTCAGGCGTGATGAGATCATCTGTTGCGAAGGAAAGGCCACTATTCGTGCTCCAGCTAAAGCCAACACGATTCATATTGTCTAAAAGATCAATCGTATGACGTCTTCCGAGTAACTGATAGCAGTCAGAGATCACCTTTGCTAATTCACTTGAACGCATTGGTAGGTTGTAGAAGAGCATGCTTTCTGGCAGTATTGAGTTGAAAAGGACACGGCCAGCCGTCGTCTCCGTAATCGCTCCAGATTCACCAACAGCACCCTTCTCATCAATTTCACAGCGGTGCTCCGGCAACTTAACTTTGATAATTGCATGGGTGTCGACCTTGCCAAGAGAGTGAGCCATCTCAACTTCCGCAAAGCTTCGGAAGACCATACCCTCGCCGCGACGGCCGGCCATCGACATTGTCAGGTAGTAACATCCCATCACCACGTCCTGTGACGGCGAGATAATTGGTGCACCATTGGAAGGACTAAAGATATTATTTGTTGCCAGCATCAGAGTATGTGCTTCCACCTGAGCTTCTATAGAGAGTGGAAGATGGACTGCCATCTGGTCACCATCAAAGTCAGCATTGAATCCCTTGCAGACAAGCGGATGTAGTTTGATGGCGTTTCCCTCGACAAGAACAGGCTCAAAAGCCTGAATTCCCATTCTATGAAGAATCGGAGCACGATTGAGAAGAACAGGATGGTTATGAATGACCTCTTCGAGGATATCCCAAACTTCGGCGTCCTTGCGTTCGAGCATTTTCTTGGCACTTTTAATTGTGTCAGCATGCCCAAGGTCTTTGAGTCGCCTTATTATAAATGGCTGATACAACTCCAGAGCAATCTTCTTAGGAAGCCCACACTGATGAAGACGGAGCCGTGGGCCAACGACAATCACACTTCGAGCGGAGTAATCTACTCGCTTACCGAGTAGATTTTCACGAAAACGTCCCTGCTTTCCTTTGATCATGTCAGTAAGACTTTTCAAAGGGCGATTACTCGAAGCAAGAACAGGTCGCTTGCAACGGTTGTTGTCAAACAATGCATCAACAGACTGCTGAAGCATTCGTTTTTCATTGCGGATAATGACCTCAGGGGCATTGAGGTCAACAAGTTTTTTCAAACGATTATTTCGGTTGATTATTCGGCGATAGAGGTCATTGAGATCACTCGTGGCAAAGTTGCCACTATCAAGCATGACAAGCGGACGAAGATCTGGGGGAATAACAGGGATGACATCAAGAACCAGCCATTCGGGTTTGTTTTCACTATCACGAATCGCTTCAACAATTTTTAATCGATTGACGAGGTCTTTGGCTTTCTGCTTTGAACCTGTTTGTTCGAGTTCTATACGGAGCTCTTTTGAAAGTTCAACAAGGTCAAGACCGAGAAGCAGTTTCCGAACTGCTTCAGCGCCCATTTCTGCCTCAAAAGCCGTCTCGCCATACTCATCACGAGCAGCACGACACTCTTCTTCAGAGAGTAACTGTTGTTTCTTGAAGGGCGTATCCTTGGGATCAAGGACAACGTAGTCTTGGAAATAGATTACCTTTTCGAGACTGGTGGTCTTCATGTCAAGCAAGGCACCAAGGCGGCTTGGCATGGCCTTAAAAAACCAGATATGAACAATTGGAGCAGCGAGTTCGATATGGCCCATTCGCTTGCGACGAACGCGACTATGGGTCACTTTTACTCCACACCTGTCACAGATCATGCCCTTGTATTTCATGCCCCGGTATTTGCCACAGGAGCATTCCCAGTCTTTTTCAGGGCCAAATATCTTTTCGCACATGAGTCCATCCTTTTCAGGACGATACGTACGATAATTAATCGTCTCAGGTTTTTTCACCTCACCGAACGACCAGCTACGGATGTCGTGCGGTCTGGCCAGACTGATTTTTACGGCTGAGTAGTCATTGACGCGATCGTAGGTTGCTTCGCCGATGCTCACGGAGATTTCTCCAAGGGATAGTCAACTAGTGGTGTTTAAAACTTATTGTGGGACAGTAACGTTTGAATAAAAAGCATTTTCCAATGCCTGCTATTCACTTTTAATATCAGATACGACGTTTCTCTAACTGCATGTTCAGGGCGAGTCCACGAATCTCATTCGTGAGAACGTCGAAGCTGGCCAGGGTTCCGGCTTCAAGGGTGTTTTCACCTTTGACCATACTTTCATAGATTTTGGTTCTTCCCTCAACATCATCACTTTTGACAGTGAGGAGTTCTTGCAAGATGTAGGCAGCACCATACGCTTCTAGAGCCCAGACCTCCATCTCACCAAACCTCTGTCCACCAAACCGTGCTTTGCCACCAAGTGGTTGCTGAGTAATGAGAGAGTATGGGCCTGTTGATCGAGCGTGAACTTTATCATCTACAAGATGGTGTAACTTCAGCATATAGATGTAACCTACAGTTGTTTCCTGCTCGAGTGGTTCACCCGTGCGTCCATCAAACAACTTGGCTTTTCCATGCTTCGGAAGGCCAGCATCATTCAGAACGTCGTTAATCTCCTCTTCACTTGCACCATCAAAGACAGGAGTGACGGCTTGGAATCCAAGCAATTTCCCTGCCCAGCCAAGGTGCGTTTCAAGGATTTGGCCAACATTCATTCGACTTGGAACCCCAAGAGGGTTCAGCATGATCTGGACAGGCGTGCCATCGGCAAGAAACGGCATGTCTTCCTTCGGTAAGATCTTGGCGATGACACCCTTGTTTCCATGTCGTCCAGCCATCTTGTCACCAACAGAGATAACTCGCTTCGCAGCGACATAAACCTTGACCATCTGAAGGACACCAGGCCGTAGTTCATCACCGCGTTTCATGCTGTTCAGGCGACGTTCTTTTGTATCGAGTGCTTCCTCTACAGAAGGCCACAAGGTTTTATAGAGCCTTTCTATATCAGCTTTTCTTTGTGGAGAGCGAATATCGAGAGTTTCCAGAGAGAATTCAGCCGCCCGTTCCGCAACAATCTTATGATCTTGATTTCGAACAAGAGGGCTGCCATCGGCAGCAGCAAGGGGCTTCTGCAAAACCTTCTCAATCTCAGCAACAAGTGAGCCGAATGCTTCAGCAACCATAAGATTACCTTCGCTTTCAGCTTCTTTGACCTGCTTCTGAAAATCACGACGCTCTTCTTCTGACAGACTCATCTGTCGAGCAAATTTTTCCGTGGCGATAACGATGCCCTCTACCCCGGACGGAACCTCAAGCGAGTCATTTTTTACATCTTCGCCAGCTCGCCCGAAAATTGCATGAAGAAGTTTTTCTTCCGGAGTGAGTTCTGTCTTGCTCTTTGGAGAAACTTTTCCAACAAGAATATCTCCAGGACGAACGTAGGTGCCTATGCGTACGATGCCGCCATCATCCAAATTATGCAGTGCTCGCTCACCAACATTGGGGATGTCACGAGTGAACTCTTCTCGGCCGAGTTTTGTGTCGCGAATTTCAATGTCGTATTCTTCGATATGAATCGATGTATACACATCGTCTTCAACAAGCTCCTCGCTGATAATGATGGCATCTTCGAAGTTGAAACCATCCCACGACATGAAGCCAACGAGGACATTGCGACCCAATGCCAGTTCGCCTTTAAACGTGGCAGCACCATCAGCAATGACTTCATTCTTCTCAACTTTTTGGCCAAGTTGAACGATAGGCTTTTGATTTTGGCAGGTTCTTTCATTCAGTCCGACATATTTTCGTAGTTTGTAAACGTCGGTTTCGTTTATTTCAATCGAATCTGCATCAACATAGGTGACCGTTCCATTACGGTCGGCCCGAATAAGTAGGCCAGAGTTGGCTGCAACATCTCGCTCCATACCTGTCGCCACGATCGGCGGCTCGGTCACAAGCAGTGGGACTGCCTGTCGTTGCATATTTGAACCCATTAATGCACGATTCGCATCATCATGCTCTAGGAACAGAATGAGCCCGGCTGACACGCCAACCATTTGGCTCGGCGCGACATCAATATACTGAACTTTTTCAGCTGGAACGAGCACGAAGTCCCCTCGGTATCGTGCAACGATAGTCTCTCCGCGGACTTTGCCATCAACAACAGGTGCATCGGCAGGCGCTAGATAGGCTTCATGTTCTTCATCAGCCCGTAACCACACAACATCATCGAGCAGCTTGCTCTTTGAAACCTTGCGGTACGGTGTGACGAGAAAACCGTACGAGTCGACACCAGAGTAAATGGCTAAACTCGAAATAAGCCCAATATTGGTGCCTTCGGGAGTTTCAATCGGACAGATGCGTCCGTAGTGGGAAATGTGAACGTCACGAACCTCAAAGCCAGCTCGCTTTCTATTGAGGCCACCAGGGCCAAGAGCCGAAAGCCGTCGTTCATGCGTAAGCATTGAAAGGGGATTCGTCTGGTCAACAACCTGCGAGAGTTCCCCTCGACCAAAAAAGTACTCGATAGCTGCGGAGATGCTTTTTGGATTAATAAGTGAACGTGGAGTCATCTCAGAGATGTCTTTGAGGCTCATTCGCTCTTGAACGGTTCTTCGGAGCTTCAGGAAGCCCTTGCGGAGCTCATCACTCGCCAGTTCATCAATCGTTCGCAGCCGTCGATTTCCCAAGTGATCAATGTCATCAACCTCGACTGCTTCGTTCTCGCTATTCATCAACTCCAGCATGTAGCGAATTGCTTCAATCAAGTCATCAGCACGAAGGGTCATCTCAGTTTCGGGAACAGAAAGCCCAAGCTTTCGATTAATTCGAAATCTACCGACTCGACCCAGACGGTAGCGATTTGT
The DNA here is from genome assembly GCA_030616935.1 of Planctomycetaceae bacterium. The sequence continues at coordinate 16,943 of JAUWWJ010000001.1, read as the reverse complement.
ATCACGGAACTTTTCATCAAAAAGCGTAATTGCCTTTTCTAATGCTGCGGGATTACCTGGTCGCAGTCGTTGGTAAATACGAATAAGAGCGTCCTGATGGCTTGGAGCAACCGACGTCCTTTTTTTGGCTTCATCAGCATCCTCTCGAAGGCTGTTTTCAATGAGGGGCATTTTGTTGGAAGGCATTAACTCAACGGCTTTGAGACCAGATGAGCAGATCAGTTCAGACTGGTCCCGAGTGATCGTGCAGCCAGCTTCCACGATAATCTCACCAGCTCGGTCGCTACTCTTCGGATACACAATGTCGTCTGCAGCAGTCTTGCCTTCAAGCTTTGAAACACTTCGACTTCCTGCAACTTTTTCGACCTTGGTCTTGTTGAACAGCTTTAAAATATCGGTATCGCTGCTTAGCTTGGGGTCCATTGCTCGAAGCAAAGTCAGCGCCGAAAATTTTCCACTTTGATCAATTCGAACCTGGAGAGTGTCTTTCTTTGACACGTTGAGTTCGATCCAGCTGCCACGTTCAGGGATGATTCGGCAGTTGTATGTTTTACGATCTGTTGATTCCGTATCAGCGACAAAGTCGATGCCCGGAGAACGATGAAGTTGGCTGACAACAACTCGTTCAGCCCCATTGATAATAAACTCTCCGCCACCCATCATGATCGGTACATCACCAAGGTAGACCTCCTCTTCGATCGGCTGCTCTCGTGTCAGGCGAAGCCAGACACGAAGTGGGCGACCGTATGTCAGACGAAGCTGGCGGCATTCATCCGGATCGTATCGAGGTTTTCCAAGATCGTATCGAACATATTCCAAGCGAACGGTTTTGTCGTAGCTCTCGATCGGAAAAATTTCTCGAAGGACACCTTCAATGCCCTGATCTTTTCTTTTACTTGGAGGAACATCGTATTGAAGAAAGGACTCAAAGAATCGAGTCTGAATTTCCGTCAAATTGGGCATCTCGTGACTGCTTCGATTGCTACCAAAGTGACGAATTTCTGTGGGCTGGAGTCGGCGAACAGCACGAGTTGCCATTGACAAATCACTCCTTGCAGAGGGAAAACATTAAATGGATTGAGCTACGGATACTATGGGGGCACTATGAGTTTCGATTACCACTCAGTAAAAACACTGACGAGGTGAATCGAAAGGAACGAACGGTGCTGGGCAAACACCGACAAATGATCAGGTGTGATCAAAATATTGGACACAGGAATTCCGCAGTAAGCGGGTTCGGAACAGAAGGAATGCACGCAAATACTATACCGTTTACTAGCCAAACTGCCAATGGCCTAGCTAGAAAACAGAAAAACAGCCAAAAAACTACTTAACAGATACCTTGGCTCCAGCTTCTTCAAGCTCTTTCTGGAGTTTTTCGGCGTCTTCTTTCGAAATTCCTTCTTTGACCTTGCCAGGAGCACCTTCAACAAGATCCTTTGCTTCCTTCAGGCCAAGTCCGGTTGCTGAGCGAACCACTTTGATCACACTAATTTTGTTGTCACCAAAAGATTCCAGAACAACGTCAAACTCTGTCTTTTCAGCAGCAGCTTCGCCACCACCTTCTCCACCGGCAGCACCACCACCTGCTACCATGACAGCACCACCTGAAGCAGGCTTAATGCCGTGCACTTCGTCAAGGTAATCAGAGAGTTCCTTCGCGGCTTTCAACGTGAGGCCAACGATGCGATCACCGAGTTCCTGCGTATCTGTCGAAAATTCCCGGGTTGACTCTGTTGCTTCAGCCGTTGCCATTGATCGCGATCCTTTCACTCAAGAAATTAGCCGTAAAGGCTTTCAAATGTGTAGTTCTAACTCGTTTTTCCCGTCACGTTGTCGCCGGGAATCGTTTTTATGCCTGATTCCGAACTCTCGATTCGTTGGAACGTAGGAACGACCTCTTTCAACCGAATCTTGAGTCTTGTTTCTTACCACGAAATTTCCCTGTGACTAGTCCCAAAATTTTGGGCTTGACTATTTTTCTTGGAAATCTCTGGTTATCCACTCCTTTTTCTTTACTCTATGCCGCAGTGACCTCGTCACCAGACTTTTCTAACTCTTCCATTCTGCTCTTGATTTGGCTTGCCAGTGAGCTTCCGCCGCCCAAGAGTTGCCCGGATAATGTCGCGCCGGCCGACAGCATTTGGCCGGACAAAATAGAGAGTTGCTCTGTTCGCGTCGGCCATTTTGCGACCTTTTTCAGATCGTCAGGCTCAAGTTTCGAGCCGTCCATCGCACCGCCACGACACTCGATCTGCTCAAAACCATCGAGTTCGGCGAGGCGATTGAGTTCCTTTGCCAAGTCCACAACGTCTTCGCCACCCCAGCAAAGAGCTAGCATGCCGCTGAGGTTTTCAAGAGCAGGTGCGAGTGGCGTTTCGGCGAGAACACGCTTCGCCAGTGCATTCTTGATGAGCTGAAGACTTATATTTTTTTTTCGCAGGGTGAGTCTTAGGTCGGTCGTTTTTCGAGCGTCTAGCTGACCAAGAGACACAACGAAAACATCCCCAACGCCTTGAAGACGAGACTGAAGATCATCCATCATGAGTTGTTTGACAAGTTTGCTCATGGTTTTCTTTTAAGTGTTTGTGTTGTTTGTTTTCTGAATTAAAAATTAAGGGCTTTTGGATTGCCGGACTAAGCGGCCACCATCACTCCGGGCGACATGGTGGCAGAGATAGCAACTGTTTTTATGTACTGCCCTCGAATTGCATTTGGCTGCATGCTTCGGATCTGCTCAAGAAATGCATGAATGTTGTCAATAAGTTTATCATTCTCAAAACTCGCTTTTCCAACCGCGGCGTGAATAATACCAGTGGGATCATTGCGAAATTCGACTTTGCCAGCCTTGTACTCTTTGACAGTTTTGGAAATATCAGCCGTGACAGTTCCAGCGCGTGGGCTTGGCATCAATCCTCGTGGGCCCAAAACCTTTCCAAGAGGGCCAACAAGGCCCATCATGTCTGGTGCTGCAATGCACACATCAAAATCGGTCCAACCACCTTTGATTTTTTTTGCGAGGTCATCGCCACCAACTTCCTCTGCACCAGCGGCAGTTGCATCATCAGCAAGATTTCCTTTGGCAAAAACGACAACACGTTTTGATTTGCCAATGCCATGTGGAAGGACAATCGAACCTCGCACGATCTGATCAGCTTGTTTGGGATCGATGCCCAGACGAATGTGAATTTCAACTGTCTGATCGAATTTTGTCGGTGGAAATTTCTTGAGCGTTTCGACAGCTTCTGAGAGTGGAAGTGGTGCTTCATCAGCCGGTTTGGCGGCAAGAGCAGATTTCATGCGTTTGGTGAGTCGCACTTTAGGATTCCTCTGTACTGGAGACGTTTTGAAATTAAATTTTGCTTTTGATGAAAGCCCCAAGCCGGAGTTGTTGGTCTCTCTTGTATGGTGCTGCATTTCTGTTCCGAAGGAACCGGAATGGCACGGTGCCATGACAGCGGAGCTTTTCACCCTTGAAAAGTAGATTATTACAGGTTTTTTCCGGTATTCAACCTTCGACGGTAATCCCCATACTACGGGCTGTTCCGGCAATCATTCGGCGTGCATGTTCATTGTCACGTGCATTCAGGTCAGCAGACTTCATTTTGACAATTTCGTCTAATTGATTTACCGAGACTTTCCCAACTTTGTCCTTGTTTGGAACGCCAGATCCCTTGGCAAGGCCAGCAGCCTTTTTCAACAAAGCGGCTGCTGGTGGGCTTTTCGTGACAAAATCAAATGATCGATCGTTGTAGACAGTAACGACCACAGGAATAGGCATGCCGCCAGCTTCTTTGGTCTTGTCGTTAAATTGTTGGACAAACTGGCCCAGATTAATCCCAAATCGACCGAGTGAAGTTCCTACCGGAGGTGCAGGGGTCGCTTGACCACCTGGGACTTGAAATTTTGCTTGACCCGTTACCTGTTTTGCCATCAGCCCAAATCCTTATAAGTTTCCGTCACAACGAGAATTAACCATCATGCCGGTAAATTTGCTCCTGTCAAAGCCCCTATAGTGGTTTTCGCTCAAAAGTGGCTACAGAAGTGTTTTACTGGTCTTGTTTAGCAGCGGATTGTCCCTGCCTCGACCAACTCTTAGTCCTCACTCACGAGTGACGAGTCAACCATGGGGGGGAAGTCTTGTTCGGACGCTACACCGTTTCAATCTGCCAGTATTCAATATCAACCGGTGTTGAGCGACCAAAAATGCTTAACATGACCGTGACGCGACCATTTGCTTCGTCAATCTGCTCAACTTCGCCCTCAAAGTTTTCGAAGGTACCTTCATTGATTTTGACACGATCACCTTTCTTAAAGTTGATCTTCAGTTTTGGTGTCTCTTCGGCCTTTTCCTCACCCTTGTTGAGCAGTTTTTTGACGTCTTGAGGCAACATTGGGCTTGGCTTTCCACCAGAGCCCGTGAAATCACCAATACCGCCTGTTTCGCGTACAAGAAACCAGGTTTCATCATTCAAAATCATATTTACAAGAATGTAGCCAGGGTAGAGTTTTCGCCAGACAACCCGTTTTTTCCCACTCTTGAATTCAGTAACTTGTTCCTTCGGGACCACGACTTCACCGAACCACGAATCCATGCCCTGCATTGCAATGCGTCGCTGCAGGGTTTCACGGATTGAATCTTCTCGGTTGCTTTGAACCTTGAGGATGTACCAGTCCATATCCCCTTCTGCGGGTGCTGGTTCTTCAGCCTCGTCTTCTTCACCATCGAGCATGACAGGTTTTGCATTTTCACTGCCAGAAAACGGATCATCCAGTTCGACAGGACCATCGTCTTCATCTTCTTCTACCAGCTCGGTTGATTCGATCGAAGCCGTTTCGTCGCGGGAAGCGTCTTCTTGGCTGCGGTGTAGATCAGCAGTTTCGTGATGTCCTGCGGCTGTTGATTCAGGGCCAACACCAGCCGTTTCATCGGTTGCTGTGGGCTCAGTTTCTGAAAGGTTCTCGTTTTCTTGCATTGCTATCCATGAAGTGGTCTTGAGGATGTTTGAATCTTGTTCAGTTGATTCCTAGCCTTGGAGGGCACGAAGGACGAACCACCAGAAAAGATCGTACACGGCTAAAATTCCAGCGAGTGTAAAGATCAGGAAAATGATCACGATCGAACTACGGATGACCTCATCCCGCGTTGGCCAAGAAACCTTTGTCATTTCTGTTTCAACAGCGATAAGGAAATCCGCAATGCTCGGTGTATTGACCATTCGGAAACTCACCCAAATGCCAACAGCGAGTAAAACACCAGGGACGAGAAACCGCATGATTCCCAGTTCATCGCCGCTTAGTGAGCTTGTGGCATCACCGCCCAACCAAAGAGGTAGCAGTTGGGCAAGCCTCCAGACACCAATTGCTATGGCGATTGCGACTGCAGCAAACGTGACTTGGCGAGCAACTCGACCCTGCTGACGCTTATAGAGCGAAAAACTAAGGAGGCTTCCAAAGAAGGTTGCGGCTGGTTGTTGTGTTCCTGCCATGTCGGTTCAATCTGCCTTTAGACAAAGGTTTACGGTTTCAAATGTTCCTAAATCTTCTACCAATACTGCCCGTCCGAATACAGCCGGTTCTCATAAGTCCCCTAAGTTTTGGCTTTTCCAAGCCCCAGGGCGATCTCATGTGAATACTCCACACAATAAGCAGGGGCGGCGGGAATCGAACTCGCAACCTCTGGTTTTGGAGACCAGCGCTCTGCCAATTGAGCTACGCCCCTGTGTAAGTACGGGGCCCGGTCACCCGAACCCCGCACAAGTAACTTTTCTGACGATGCCAACAGGTCTGGCCACCGAACACATCAAGAGTCAAGAAAATCAGTCAAGAATCTTCGTGACAACCCCCGATCCGACGGTTCGGCCGCCTTCACGAATTGCGAAGCGAACGCCATCATCCATTGCAATTGGTACCATTAACTCAACTTCCATTTTGACGTTGTCGCCAGGTGAAACCATTTCGACTCCACCCATCAGTTGTGTTGCACCAGTCACGTCAGTTGTTCTGAAGTAAAACTGCGGACGGTAACCTGCAAAAAATGGGGTGTGACGACCACCTTCTTCTTTTGAAAGAACGTAGACCTCGCACTCAAACTTTTTATGCGGCTTAATTGTTCCTGGTTTGGCGAGCACCTGACCTCGTTCAATTGCTTCACGATTAATTCCACGGAGAAGGCAACCAACGTTGTCACCAGCTTGTCCACTGTCGAGAACTTTTTTGAACATTTCGACACCGGTGACAGTTGTCTTGTCAGCCTTTTCCTTTAAGCCAACGATTTCAACTTCATCGCCGACGTTGACCACGCCCCGTTCAATTCTACCGGTCGCGACGGTGCCTCGACCTTCAATTGAAAAGACATCTTCGATTGCCATAAGAAAGGGCTTGTCGAGTTCTCGTTCTGGCTCTGGAATATAGGAGTCAACAGCATCAAGAAGGTCTGCGATGCACTTGTTTGCCTCAGGATCAGCAGGACTGTCATAGGCAGGCTTACTGGCGCCTCGGATAATCGGGATATCGTCGCCAGGGAAACCGTACTTGCTAAGTAGTTCCCGGATTTCCATTTCAACGAGATCAAGTAATTCCGGGTCATCAACCAAGTCAACCTTGTTCAGGAAGACAACCAATGCCGGAACACCTACCTGACGTGCCAAAAGAATATGTTCACGCGTCTGAGGCATAGGGCCGTCAGCTGCACTCACAACAAGAATGGCACCGTCCATCTGGGCAGCGCCAGTAATCATGTTCTTGACAAAGTCAGCATGCCCTGGGCAGTCAATATGAGCATAGTGACGCTTCTCAGTTTGGTATTCAACGTGACTAACAGCAATGGTTACCGTTTTGGTTTCATCTCGAACGGTTCCGCCCTTTGCAATGTCTGCGTAGCTCTTGGCCTCAGCCAGATCCTTCGCCGCCTGCACGGCGACAAGGGCACCGGTGAGCGTCGTTTTCCCATGGTCAATGTGCCCGATCGTGCCGACGTTCACGTGGGGTTTTGTTCGCTCAAAAGTATCCTTAGCCATGCTCTTTTCCTCGGCCTTTCCTCATTGAAGGGGTAGCAGGTTTTCTTGACCTGCTTGTTGTAAAAAACTTCAAAATTATTCTGTTACGACTACGAACCGCATCAGATTGTATCGTTAAATTCTCAAAAACGGGATATTCTCTTTACAAATTTTAAGAGCCCATTACGGCAGAGCTGCTGATGGGATTTGAACCCATGACCTCGTCCTTACCAAGGACGCGCTCTACCAACTGAGCTACAGCAGCCTAAATTGCTGTCTGGGCATCGATTATGTACCGAAATATCTCCTTAGTTTTAAACGTTTTGTCACATCTGGATAGAAGTAAAACCTAATATTTCTTGAATTATTATATTTCTCGAATCGGATCAGCAAAAAAGAGCGGGTGAAGGGAGTCGAACCCTCGTCTTTAGCTTGGAAGGCTATTGCTCTACCATTGAGCTACACCCGCTGTTTTTATGTCTATATCGGATGTTTCACTACAGCACTTCATTTCACTGGTGTATTGAATTTCTGTTGAGTGGGCATCCATTTTATGTAGTGGGGAGTACAGGATTCGAACCTGTGAAGGCACTGCCATCAGATTTACAGTCTGACCCCTTTGACCGCTCGGGAAACTCCCCTTCGCAAAATGTGGTTGTAAATGCTTCTTTTTGCCGGTTTCAGGAGGCTCCTTAAGTGGCTGGCCTACCTGTTTTTCTCCTTTAAAGCTCCATTTTGTTCTTACCGAAATGTTGTATCGACCTCGCCTAATGTGTGGCCGGTTCGGTCGGCAGGCAAAGCCTCCGTCCAGTGTCGGCATCCGAACGACGAAATAGTCCACAAACGAACGTACGTCGAACAGTTTCCATCCGGCTGCGTCGTGAGCTAGCGGCGGGACTTGAACCCGCAACCTGCTGATTACAAATCAGCCGCTCTGCCAATTGAGCTACGCTAGCGGGCCTTTTGGACCGCGAACCGAACAAGTCTACGGATTCACTGGCGACGTGCAAGATGGATGATGGCACGGCAACGACAGGAATCACAATCCAAAGAATGGATTCCAACGGTTGGTTTACAAGATGAAATTGTGTTTATCGGGGTATTTCCCACATACATTCCAGAAGTAATAAGAACTTGAAAAGCACAAATGTGGTTCTTGAAATTGATTTTTCCCCACCCTTTGTAGGCTCTAGCACCTGTTTCCCAAGACGAACCTTTAGGTAATAGAACCAATTAGCGTTGGGTGTTGAGGCGCCAATACTCAGTCTGTCATCATTGTGCCTTCTTTATATTCTTTTTTAATTTCGGCAACGTTTGCGCAGTGTTAGGGCGAAATCATATAGTTCGGAATTGGAACGCCAAACAGATTCGAGGGTGAAATGCATTCAAAAATTGGATCAACGCAAACAACTCGTGAGACATCGTTGCCTGTCCAGGAGGTTGTTCTTGTTGACTGTCCCGATGAGGTCGGTCTTATCCATAGGATCACCGGCGTCCTATCCGCTCACCAATGGAATATTGAAAGGAATCAAGAATTTGTTGATGGTGAGGCTTCTCACTTTTTTTTCCGTGCAGAGGTGTCGTCCAAGGCATGTTGCTCGACGCAAGGCATGCATGACCTTCAAACTGCACTTGCTGACGTGTTGCCCGCCAAAGCAAGTGTCCGCATTGTGTCGCGAGAGCCGAGGCCCATTGTCATTTGTGCGACTCGTGAGCCGCACTGTTTAGGCGAGTTACTTTTGCTGGATGCTGTTGGTGAACTACCCGGCAAAATCCGTGCGGTAATAAGCAATCACGACACCTTGCGTCAGCTTGTTGAGAGATTTGAGGTGCCTTTTCATTTTTTGCCTCACCACGAAAAAAGTCGGGAAGCCCACGAACAGCAGTTAGCCGAGTTAATTGACACCTATGCCCCCGAGGCCATTGTCCTCGCACGATATATGCGAGTTCTCTCCGATTGTTTTGTTGATCGCTATTCAAAAAAATTAATCAATATTCACCACTCATTTTTACCAGCCTTTGTGGGAGCGGCACCCTACCACCAGGCGTTTGAACGAGGCGTCAAAGTGATCGGGGCAACAGCTCATTACGTAACGGCAGAGCTCGACGCCGGCCCAATCATTGCCCAAGATGTTATTCCTGTGGACCATACCTTTTCAGCAAAACAGATGGCTCAGGCAGGGCGTGACGTAGAAAAAATTGTGCTCGCAAAAGCAGTGCGACTCGTGCTTGAGGACCGCATTTTTATGCACAATGGTCGAACCGTAGTATTCTCCTGAAGAAGCGTGAGTAACACGCTGTTTTTGCAGCTTCATATGCTATTTCTGGACCAATATACGTGGGTTGTACCTTACTAAGGTTGATTCAATGATCGGCTCGAAAACAGAAGACACCGCCATCGCATCAGACTTTTGATACATGGTTACCGGTTGAAGGGTTATAACTACGTCAGATTCGTTTGTTCAGTCTCGATTTTGAATTCAAGAGTCAAACACTTTGGGAAGTGGGTTCGAGTATGCGTTCGCAAGTATTTTGCTGGTTGGTTCTTCTTTCAATGATCTTTGGCTCTTCAGATATAGTTTTTGCCCAAAAAGTATCTGTTGAAGAATTTACCTTGCCGAATGGAATGCAGTTTCTGCTCGTACCCAGAACAGATCAACCAAATGTTGTAAGTGCTGGCTGGGTAGCTCGTGTTGGAAGCGTGAATGAACGTCCAGGAATAACTGGGATCAGCCATTTTTTTGAGCACATGATGTTCAAGGGAACAAATACGATTGGAACACGAAACCCCGATAAGGATCGTACGTTTCGAGTAGAGCAGAAAAAGGTGCGCGACCAGATGAACCAACTGGTACTGAGTGAACAGTACGAACGGTATCGGAACGGAGAAATAAATGACCCTTGGGATTCAGTAAACGATACACCTCGGCTAAAGAGTTTGCGGACGAAACTGGACACACTTATTCGTGCCCAGCAGGGCCGAGGAAAAGCTGGCCCGGCCACTGCAACTATCGTCAAAGACGAATTTGATCAGGTTTATACAAAGGCTGGTGGTAGTGGCATGAATGCCTTTACGAGCTATGACCTGACCTGCTACTTCATCACCGTGCCATCAAATAAACTGGAATTATGGGCGTGGATGGAGAGTGATCGGTTAAACGACAGCGTGTTTCGAGAGTTCTATTCGGAACGAGATGTTGTTCATGAGGAACGACGTCTACGTACAGACAGCACGCCAACAGGTCGATTTCAAGAGCAATTCAATTCGATGTTTTGGGCTTCGTGCGGATATTCCTGGCCCGTTATTGGCTGGCCAAGCGACCTCAACAGCTACACCTTTGAGCAGGCGCAGGTGTATTGGAATACGTATTATCGCCCCGGTAATCTTTTTGGTGTTGTAGTCGGTGACTTTGATCCAAAACAAGCAAAGAAGTACATCAGACAGTATTTTTCACGACTTGACCCCGGGAGCAACAAATTGCCAGCCGTTGTTACGCTTGAGGTTGAACAATTAGCCGAACAGCGAATGAATGCGATTGGTGATTTTCCGCCAACGATAGAAATTCGTTACCACACTGTGCCAGCAGGTCATGTCGACAGCTACCCTCTCGACATGCTTGCAGAGGTGCTCAATGAGCGAACAGGTCGTCTCTATTCTACGATGGTGGAGGGGCGTGGAATTGCTGCTACAGCATCGGCAAGTTCAGACACGCGAAAGTACGCTGGCCTGTTTTCTTTTGACGCTATGACCCGCGGGGACGCGGTCCCAGAGCAACTCGAGCAAGCTTGGTATGAAGAGTTGGCAAAGCTGCAGACGGAAGAGTTGTCAGATCGCGAGTTGCGCAAAGTAAAGAATCGTGTTGCAGCATCAAATTATCGTCGACTTGAGAACAATATGTCGCTCCTCATCCAGTTGGCTTTCAGTGAAGCGTTGCTGGATTGGGAAGAGATCAATGAAGGTCCTGCGAAATATGAAGCAGTTACGGCAGACGATATCAAAAGAGTTGCAAAGAGCTATTTCGATGAGACGAATCGTAGTGTTGCAATTTACCGAAGAAACTCGGAAGAGGTCGCAGCGAAGGAGGCTGAAAAGTGAATCATCAGGCGTTAAGAAATATCATGTTTATGCGTCCCCTAGCAGGTGTTGTTGCCGTGAGCCTGCTCTGCTTCTCACAAGTCTTTGCTATTCCGCCACGCCCTGAAGCGATTGAATTTCAGCCGCTCGAGTACACACCGCCACGTGCGGCTGATTTTCGCAGAATGCTTTCCGATGGAACGATTGTGTACGTTGCAGAATCTCATGAATTCCCACTTGTCAATGTTTCAATCACTTTCAAAGGTGGAGGTTCGCTTGATCCAGCAGCGACCCCCGGGCTTGCTTCTGTAATGGCGCGAATGGTTCGTGAGGGTGGGGCAGGTGATATGAGTCCAGCGATGTTTGATGAGACTCTGGATTTTCTTGCAACCGAAATGTCTGTCTCTGCTGGCAACACATTCACAACAGCACGAATGAACTCATTAAGTGGCAATCTTGATGAGAGCCTTAAGCTCTTTGTCACAATGTTGCGAAAGCCAGCTTTTGAGAAACAGCGACTCGAGGTTGTGAAGGCACGGCTGCTTGAGTCATTGAAACAACGGAATGACAATGCTTCATCAATACTGGCTCGTGAGTGGAAAGCTATGCTCTATGGCCGAAAACATTTTGAAGCGAGTCAGCCAACAGCTTTGAGTGTTGAGGCAATTAGTCGAGAGCAGCTTCAGACAATTCACGAGCAGATTATCCATCCGGGAAATATGATTGTTGCTGTATCTGGTGACTTTGCTGTTGAGGAAATGCTGGAAAAACTCACACAAGCGTTTGATGGCTGGGAACGGGGGGCTGTGGCTCCTGACCCGCACATGCCAGAAGCAGTCCTTGTTCCGGGCCTCTATCACGTTCAGAAGGAGATTCCGCAGGGAAAAGTGGTGCTTGGGAAGCGAGGGATAGTTCGCGATGACCCAGATGCCATTCCATTGCTTTTACTGAATGAGATTCTTGGTGCCGGTGGCTTCACCAGCCGGCTCATGCAGAAGGTTCGGAGCAATGAAGGTCTGGCGTATTCAGTTCGTTCTATCTTGTCTCAGCGAGTCAATTATCCGGGCGCGTTTCAGGCTACATTTGAAAGCAAAAACCCAACGGTAGCACTAGCCACAAAAATTGTTCTCGGTGAGATTGCTCTGATTCGTCAGCAGCCCGTAACCGATGAGGAAATCGAGGTTGCAAAGCAGGGTTTAATTGAGACGTTTCCCCGGCAGTTTGAGAGCAAGCCAACAACACTTCAGGTATTTGTAAATGATGAGTGGACGAATCGGCCCAAAGACTACTGGCGTACCTTTCGTGAAAAAGTCAGAACGGTAACAAAAGACGATTTGCTCAGAGTTGCAAAAAAACACCTTGATCCGTCACAGATGGCAATTCTTGTTGTCGGTGATTGGGAAGCGATTGCTCCCGGAGACCTTGAGGGAAGGGCAACGATGAAAGAATTTTTCGGTGGCGAGGTAAAGCATCTCCCCCTTCGAGATCCACTAACGCTTGAGCCCCTTCCACTTGATTGAACGCAGTGGTGCTTGTGGTAGAAGATGGTTTTGCCAGAACAGAGGCTGGTGCTATGCCTACGCTCCTTGAGAAACTACCGCCTGCTCGGCCAGCAGAACTTCATGCTGCGACGATTGCACAAGAGGTGTCCGGAAATCACATTCTGGCCACTACAGTTGGTCGCGGTCAGGCTGCGATTACACTTGCCGAGACTCGACCAGATGCAGAGGTGAACCTCTGGTTTCATGACCAATACCAGCAGCAGTTGTTGGTCAGTGCGGTACAGGATTTCCCCGCACAATTAGGCATGTATTGCGAGGCCGATGCTCCAGCGAGTACTCACGAAGGACAATACGATCTCGCTGTTATTCCTGTTTTCAAATCTGGCGAGGCGGAGTTTACGCGAGATGTGTTGCAGGCGGCTTTTCAAGCATTAGGTGTCGGCGGTCAATTGGTTGCCGCGATTGATAATCCTCAAGACAAGTGGTTGCGATCGCATCTGGCTGCTACCGGTGAGACGGTGCGGGTGCGTCCGGATACCTCAGAAAAGCCGAAAACGGTCTGTTACATCGTTCGAAAAACGCAACCGTTAAAAAAAGTCAGAAACTTCGAGTGCAAGATAGTGTTCCGTGACCAGGAACATTTGCTTACCGCGTTGAGCCGCCCAGGTGTTTTTGCACATCGTCGGATTGATCCAGCGGCTCGGCATCTACTGAATGCTATTGATCTGGCTGAAGGTGCTCGTGTTCTCGAATTAGGCTATGGATCAGGTTGCGTCAGTTTGGGTCTCGCAGCGAGACATCCATCAATAGGAATTTACGCGATCGACTCTTCAGCTCGTGCCGTTTCCTGTTTGCGACAGTCTGCAGTAGAAAATAATCTACCGAACATCACGGTTGCTCTCGAGGCTTCGGGGATAGTTCCTGATCCCGGGTGCTATGATCTGGTTGTTGCAAATCCGCCCTATTACTCAGATTTTCGCATCGCTGAAATGTTTGTGAACTCAGCCAAAGCTGCGCTTGCACCTGGGGGTACCTTCCTTCTGATTACAAAGCAACCTTCCTGGTATTTAGAACAGCTGCCTCAGGCTTGGAATGACGTAGCACAGGAACTTGTGAAGGGGTACCACATCATTGAGGCAGTCAGAAGACCGTAGCTGCGTTTAAGGATGGAGTTAGCGATTCACGTGGACCACTTTTGCAGGCGGGAAGCCATTGAAATGAGTTGAACTGGCCGCAGAATAGGCACCAATCGTGTTGCTGTAAAGATGATCTCCAATCTTCAGGTCAGGCAGTTGCTCAGCAAGGCTAATTGTATCAAGCGCGTCACACGTAGGTCCGAAGACAGCGCACAGTTGAGTTGGGCCAGATTTAAAACTCTTCATACGGTAGGTACAGTGGTCAAAAATGATGCCCGAGTAGGTGTGGTAAACGCCATCGTCTACGTAGTAGCAGAGTTTGTCATTGCGAACTGCTTTCCCAATAATTTTTGAAACAGCGGATCCTGCAGAGGCAACAAGAAATCTTCCTGGCTCAGCAAGAATTTCAATCGACTTTGGAAACAAACGGTCGAGTTCGTAATTAAGTTTTTTTGCGAGCGTCGCAAACCTAGGCACACTTGCGTCGTACGCGGCAGGGAAACCACCACCGATGTCAAGCAGTTGTAAATCGAAGCCACGAGATTTTGCTTCTGCAAAAATGCCTGCTGAAAGATGAATTGCCTGAATGTAATTCTCAGGATTCGTACACTGGCTTCCTACATGAAATGAGACACCTTCAACTGTCAGACCATGATCGTGTGCGCAGGCAATTAACTGGACTGCTTCGCCTGGAAGCGCCCCGAATTTACTTGACAATTCGACCATCGACCCTGTGTTTGGCACCCGAAGTCGAAGAGCGAGTCCTGCGTTTGGCGCGTGCTTTGCAATTTTCTTAACTTCTTCCTCGTTATCAAATGTTACGAGTGGTTTGTAGCGGTCAAGTTCCTGCAGCGTCTCAATGGGTTTTATTGGATTGGCATAAATGATTTTGTCCCAGATAAAATCCTGGCGTTCTTGTGGCGGCAAGTCTTCGATGAAACGATAGACAGTGTGGAATTCCTGCATGCTGGCAACATCGAAACTGCCACCAAGTTTGTAAAACGTTTCTACAACAACGGGATCACTGTTAACTTTAACGGCATAGTACGCCTGAACTCGTGGGAAGTGCTTTCGAAATAACGCGTAGTTTTTCCGTAGTTCCGCATGATCAATAACAAACAAAGGTGTGCCGTGAGTCTTGGCTAGCTGAAGCAAGGTCTTTTTATTCATCCGGATGATGCCTCATTTAGAGCGAGCAGTTCAACCATGTGCAAATAGAAAAAGTTTTTGAATAAATGGGCAATCAGTTCTTATCCTCGGTTTGTAGGAAGTTCTTAAATTGCCAGGGGTCTTCGGCATCAATGTCCGGATTGTTGTGCCCATGGAATGTGACAGAAGTTTTCTTTAGTGGTGTCCAATCTGAACGCACTGAAATAAATTTTCCGAGGTATGGTTTCGCAATATCGAGAACATAGTCGTGCGGTAAATCATCAGGAAGACGCACACCTTCTTGTGGATTTTCAATCATCCACATACATGCGGCAACTACGGAAATTGCAACTTGCATCGTGGTTGCATTTTGATGAGGTACAAGTTGCCGTGATTCTTCAATCGACAGGTCACTCCCGCACCACCAAGATGTTAGTGGGTGTCCCATAACCAGAGCGCCAAGGATATCTGCTCCGTGTGTGATTTCATCAGTCATGATGCGGGTGCGAGGTTGGAGTTCATAGTTGTAGCCGCGAAGTTCCCAAAGACTGGCAATAGCTGCATCGCACGGGCAATAGGCATAGTGCACCGTGGGGCGATACATTGTTTCACCAGCATTGTCTCGGACAGAGAGTTTTTCAGTAATGCTGAAAGCTTCACCGTGTCGAACCACCATGCCTGTGATGGTGTAATCCGGAACCCAACTGGACACGTATGTATTCATCCCCATGCGGGCCAGGCAGATTTGGCTCTTTGGGCCATCCTTGTGTTCGTATGCAAACGGAGGAAGCTCTTTTTCATGAGTGCCCCATCCCATCTCAGCGGTGGTTGTTCCTTCCTCACGAAAGCCCTCAACGCTCCAGGTGTTGACGAACTCGTCAACTTCTTTCGGTGAAGTAGAAATCTGAGTATCACGTTCACTGCAGTGGATTACTTTTACTCCCAGTTCCTTCGCAAGGTAATTGAAGGTGTGTGTTTTTCGATACTGTGCAATCTTTTCGGCCTGTTGGCCAGAAAACTTTTTTTCTTCAAGGCATGCGTCGGCGATATCAAGCAGGGCATACTTCGTAAAATGACTGATCAGCCCAGGGTTTGCGCCGTGCTCAAGGACAGCTGTTGGTCCTTGCTCAGTCCACTGTGAGATCATGTGACGAAGATTCATATGACGCCAGTAAAGAGTGAGTTGTGTAGGATGAGCATCCTTTGCATGTTCATATGGATCCCAGAGCTCAACGGATGTATTCAGGTAGAGCACACCGTGATCATGGCACCAGCTAACAATCTCACAGCAGTCAATGTTCCATGCGAGATCAATGAGCAAATCGCCCTCACTGACATAGCGTTGGAGCACGTTGCCTAAATTATCCGGGCAGACCTTGTCTTGAACGAAGGTGACACCTCGTTCGATCCACGGGCGCAGTGCTTCCTCATCCGGTTCAAAATCAATAATGGTTATATTTGATGGGTCAATTTTTATGTGTTTAAACAGAATTGGTAGCGTGCAACGAGCAACAAACCCAAAGCCAACGAATAAAATTTTGTTGTCAAATGTGACCATGCGAGAAACCAACTCCTGAGGTAATGCAATACGCGCAAAAGTGTAACGTTCATGAAACCATTGGTTTAGAAATGAGCACAAAGTATAACGTTGATTCCGTCGGTCAGCGTTACCGGTAGATTTGCTTGCAAAAAGATGTATCGAAAACTGAATAAACAAACGTTTTAGGTTTACGAATACTTCTTTATGATGCCGTCTGGATATGAAACCAGTGCAGTCGTTGGTTTCTCCCGTCCTGCCTGAATCAGATTGTTGTTTCCAATCACAAACCCTCTCAAGTTGCACTAGAAATACTCATGACATTTTCGCACGCAATCTGGCTGGCAGTTGGTGGAGGCATTGGCACACTCTCGCGTGTCCTGGTGATTATGCTAGCCGTTCGTTTGTGTGGTCGTGACTTCCCTTGGGGAACTTTTGTGGTCAACCTGTGCGGTAGTTTTCTGTTTGGATTGATTGTAGCCTTCGGCCGTGGTCGGATGAACGTGCCCGCAGGTCTTGAAACAATATTGTTGGTTGGATTTCTTG
>JAUWWJ010000483.1 GCA_030616935.1 Planctomycetaceae bacterium | reverse complement strand
TTACGCACAAAACACTGTGTGCCTTGTGAATGAGGTGTTCCAAGGGATGGGGTGCCTCAAGTAGCAGCTAAAAGAATTTCCTAATTGGCAACGAACGGAAGACGGCTAAACGTTATCGTCATTGGGTGTTTCACGATTTTTGTTATGCCTTCAGTTTCATCAACATGGTGGCCGAATTGGTAGAGAAAGAGCAGCATCACCCGATCTTCATCTTGTGCGATATTGCCATGTGCAAATTAATCTATACACGTGCAGTCGATGGATTGTCCGAGAACGATTTTATTCTCGCCGCAAAGATCGATGCCTCAGTGCCAAACGAATGAGTGGATTCAACCGCCACAGTAGTCAATGGCTCGTGCAATTTCACTTTTGAGATTCTGGCGACTAATGATTCGATCAATGAAGCCATGCTCCAGCAAGAATTCACTAGTTTGAAACCCTGCTGGAAGTTCAACTCGTATAGTCGCTTTAATTGTCCTTGGTCCGGCAAACCCGATGAGTGCTCTCGGCTCGGCAAATACGAGATCTCCAAGAGAGGCAAAACTGGCAGCTACACCACCCATTGTTGGATTTGTAAGTACTGAGATGAACAACCCACCAGACTCGGAATAACGAGCCAGTGCAGCCGACACTTTTGCCATTTGCATGAGAGATAGTATTCCTTCATGCATTCGGGCCCCTCCACCGGAAGCACTTATTATTATGAGAGGGAGAGATTCAGTAGTCGCGCGTTCAACGAGCCTCGCCAGTCTTTCGCCAACGACACTTCCCATGCTGCCCATGATAAATGAGGAATCAGTGACACCGCAGGCTACACGCCGTGCACGAATCATCCCTGTTCCAGTCAGGGCAGCGTCAGACAAGCCAGTCCGTTTTTGTTCAGATACGATTCGTTTTGCGTAAGGTTTTTTATCACTAAAAGTCAGTGGGTCAGTCGGCAGTAGTCCACCGTCCCACTCTTCAAATGTTCCTGGGTCGAAAAGCTGTTCAATTCTCTGCTTTGCCGAAACATACCAATGGAAGCCGCACTGGGGGCAGACGTTGAGCATCTGTTCCGCTTCTTTTCGATATATTGTTGAGCGACATCCATTGCATTTAAGCCATAATCCTTCAGGGACACCCCTTTTAGGACGAGGCCCCGGCATTCGTGGACCTTCTGTCATGGATGGATGCCGAGAAGCGTCTTGCTGATTATGGCAAGACTCTAACTCCGGATTGTGGTCCGTTCGCGTAGACTGCTTCTGCTTCATTCCTGTCTTCCGGATTGGGTTATTTGGCCCAATCGTATTCTCTTCTGGAGGATTGGGCTGAGGGAACCTGCTCTGTACTAGACTACCAATCGTGGTGATTACATGGCTACCACGATTGTCAGGTTTCGGGCGTCACTTGGATTTTCGTGCCAAAGTCTCAAGTTCTCGTAACGCTTCCCCATAATCGGCCTGCCTCAGAATGGCGCTACCTGCCACGATAAGATCAGCTCCGGCCTGAGCTACAGACGCAATGGTTTTGGTCGAAATACTACCATCTACACCAATGCAAAAATCGTGGCCTGTAGAAGCACGAATTTCCTGGAGCCTTTGTATTTTATCAATCGCTGATGATTGGAAAGCCTGTCCACCGAACCCTGGCTCAACACTCATCACAAGTACACCAGAGCAGCCATTGAGGAATGGCTCTACCTGCGACACTGGTGTGTCGGGGCTGATGGCGAGGTGGGCCTGAGAGCCTTCAGCCTCAATCGCGGACAATGTTTCTTTTGTTTTGGCAAGTCCTTCAATATGAACTGTAACAATATCAGCACCAGCCCTCGCGTATTGAATCGCTGATTCATCTGGCCGTTCAACCATCATGTGTACTTCTATTGGTACAGTGGCTGCGCGTCGAACAGCTTCAACAACCACCAAACCGTATGTTAGCTGAGGAACAAATAGGCCGTCCATGACATCCAGATGCAGAGCTTTTGATC
>JAUWWJ010000083.1 GCA_030616935.1 Planctomycetaceae bacterium | reverse complement strand
GCGATTGCCGTTCGAAGAATTATTGACGTTGAAATAGGCCATGGCCCGCTTGAGAAGGCAGCAAAGAAAAGAGGTCTCTTGGGCACTCTTCTTGTTGGAGGCAGCGCAACTCAAGTGATGGATATTGTGTCTGCAAGTCAGTGGTCAGAGGAGAATCCTCTCTCATGAATTCCATAGATATAAATACGTCTGAAGCAAAAATGGACCAAAAACGCTGTTGTACATTTCTCGTTGAAAATACATGTTTTGCAGTTGAAGCAGATGACGTGACTGAAGTTCTACAAAGAGGTGTTATCAACAACGTCCCTTTGGCATCACCCGCTATCTCTGGACTACTCAACCTTAGAGGACGAATCGTCCCAGCTATTGATCTTCGGATTTTCTTTGAGTTTCCTGCTGCACCACCCTCCATTAAGCAAATCAATCTGATAGTTGATATCAACGACGAATGGTACTGCTTTCTAGTAGATAAACTTCTCGATGTGAAGGCGTATGAACCTCATCAAGTTACCCCGCCCACCAATGACTCTTCGAGTGTTCTCACAGGTGTGCTCCCTGATACTGACCAATTAATTCATTTTTTGTCACCAGAGAAAATATTAAAAAGCCTCTTGAACATTCGAACCGAGCCACTGTCTGTCGGCTGAACACAAACAACTAACTTCTTTACCAATTGAACGGTACTACAATGATGAATTCCGATTTACACGCCACCCGTGACAGCACTCAAACTGACACAGCCACTTTGAGTTCAAGGCTTCTTGGATTTTCCAAAGATCGTCTGCTTTGGTCGCTGCTTGCTGTTTCTATGTTGCCCTTAGCCTTCATGGGGTATGCAACCTATTCGTCAGCAGCAAAAGCGATTGAAGCCCAATCACTACGGAAATTACAAACGGTCAATAAGATCACTGCAAAAGCTGTTGATAGTTATTTCTCCTCGATGG
This sequence comes from Planctomycetaceae bacterium, assembly GCA_030616935.1. The sequence continues at coordinate 5,984 of JAUWWJ010000083.1, read as the reverse complement.
AAGAACAGCTCAAGATTACTGCTGAAAATAGAATGACTCTCGAAGCACTTGAAGCCTTTGCAGCTGGATTTCAGGAAATTGAGAGTGATGACAATCTTACGGAATCATTGATCCAAGATGCTCGGAAAGGTCTCTCGACGTACTACACGAGTGAATTCTCAAACGAATACATGAGACAAACCGAGAACGAGCCACCTACTACAATTTTCCTTGAAAACCTATCTGATTCATCAGCGTACCTCCAGTATCTTTATATCCGGAAGAATGAGAATCCTCTCGGTTCAAAAGAATTACTAAATGCTGCAGATGATGGATCCTCATACTCAGCAGCTCATTCCTTGTATCACCCTATCTTTCGAAATTTCTTGAAACGACTTGGGATTTATGACTTTTTTCTTGTCGATGCTGATGGAATAATTGTCTATTCAGTCTTTAAGGAGTTGGATTTTGTCACATCTCTGAAGACGGGATCTTTTGCAGGCACGAATTTTGAGAGTGCTTTTCAGGAATCTATAAGTGGTGGCCGTCGTGACGCTGTTGCTTTCGCAGACTTTGAAAACTACTTGCCATCATACGAAGCACCAGCAAGCTTTATTGCTGCACCAATTTATAATGGCCGAGAACTGAAGGGGGCAGTCATCTTCCAGCTCCCCGTTGACAAAATCACGTCAATCATCAGCGAAACAACAGGAATGGGAGAAACTGGTGAGACTTATGCGATTGCTGGTGATGGACTTTTCAGAAGCCAATCACGGTTCCCAGAAGACCTTGGTGTCAAATCAACTATTATTAACTCGAAGGTACGAGTAGACACTGACGCCGTTCGTTCGGCTCTAGATGATGGAGAATCCGGTACAGCAGAAATAGTAGATTACCGTGGAATTGATGTCCTCTCGTCATGGCAACCTGTAACTATCCATCAGGATTCACGGGGTGGAAACAAAAATGTCACCTGGGCTCTCATCTCAGAAATTGATAGGGCTGAAATTCTTCAACCCGTACACAGCTTGTTTAATTTCGCTACAACAATCTTTATTCTCAGCACAATTGGCGTTCTGCTTGTTTCAGTGAGCATTTCACGCCGGTTCTCCAGAGAAGCCCGTCGTCAAGCATCCTTAGTGAGTGGCATCATAGATAATACGAATGCACTAGCGGGATCCTCTGAAGAGTTGACGAGCGTAAGCCAGCAGATGAGTGCAACTGCTGAAGAAACAACTGCCCAGGCAAACCTAGTTTCTTCAGCCGCTGAGCAAGTCAGTGGTAATACAAAACTTGTCTCATCATCTGTCGAAAATCTAGTTTCGAACATTGGTGAAATTGCTCGCAGTGCGCAGGATGCTGCCGCAGTTGCTCGACAGTCTGTCGATATGGCTCAGAAAACATCCTCAACGATGGATGAGCTTGGACAGTCAAGTAGCGAAATCGGTCAAGTTATAAAAGTCATTACTACCATTGCCGAACAGACGAATCTGCTCGCACTTAATGCAACAATCGAGGCTGCTCGTGCAGGTGATATGGGAAAAGGATTTGCTGTTGTTGCTAATGAGGTCAAGGAACTCGCTCGAGAAACAGCTAAGGCAACAGAAGACATTGGAACAAAAATTGAAGCTATGCAATCTGATACTGAAAAAGCTGTGAAAGCTATTAGTGAAATCGCATCAGTCATTGAAAAGATTGATCTCCTACAAACGAAAATTGCAACTGCTGTCGAGGAGCAATCTGCAACAACGAGTGAAATCAGTCGGAATATTACAGAGGCAACAACCGGCTCCACTGAGATCGCACAAAATATTGTTCAGGTGGCCAATGCTGCACAAAATACGGCTGAAGGGGCGAACAATACTCAGCACTCTGCGCAGGAACTTTCACACATGGCTCAAGGTCTACAACGATTGGTTGATGAATATAGTCGCTAGGATAATCTAGAGAACGACTGCTAGACTGTTTGAGATAAAGCGATGCGAATGACATTAAAACACTGAACTCTATGTCGGCTTAAAAGCCGATTTTTTGCTCTAGCAGACACGCTAGGATTGAAACCGTGCATGCACTTGTTATCGACGATTCAAAACCTGTACGTAGTATCCTTACAAAAGTACTAAATAGTTTACAGTTTCAATGCATTGAAGCCCAGAATGGTGTCGAGGCGCTCGACAGGCTTTCCCACATGCCTCGCCCAACACTCATAACGCTCAACCGTCACATGCCTGAGATGGACGGGTTTGAGTTGCTTGGTCGAATTCGTCGGAGCCAACAGTACAAAAATCTTCCCGTTGTGATGATTTCTACTGATTCGACAAAAGCAAGTATCGAAGCAGCGATGCGACTCGGGGCGACGGACTTTATTGCAAAGCCGTTTACACCAACCGAACTTATAGCACGACTGAATACCCTTGGGCTGACTCAAGAGACAAACAAAAAGAGTAAACAGCAGCCAGATCCTCAACCTTCTTCATTATTTGATCCACACACGAATCAACATGCTCAAATCGACTTAGAAAACAAACCCATTCGGATTCTCTTAGTTGATGACTCCGCAGCAATACGAGGAATACTTTCCAAGACACTACGTGAGATACCTGGCATCAAAGTCATTGGGGCCGCTGCAGATGGTGAAAAAGCACTGACTCTTTTAGAGAAAGAGCACGTTGATATTGTTCTTCTTGATATTGAAATGCCTGTTATGGATGGCATTGAGACACTTCGTCACATTCGAAAAAAATATCTACGGCTGCCTGTTGTAATGTTTTCAAGCCTTACCGAGCGAGGGGCGAAGGCAACCTTGGAAGCACTGGTTGCGGGTGCGAACGATTACGTCGCAAAGCCAACTGCTACAGACAAAGATAGTATCGTGGCAAGAATCGAGTCTGAGTTAGTCCCAAAGCTTAGGGCAGTCTACAGGCCACCCAAAAAAAACAAGGATCCTGCCAACAGCACAGCCTCCAAAAAATTGACGACCCCAGCCCCTTTTAACAAGAACTCACAGAATATCTCGGTAATTGTTATTGGCGTATCGACTGGCGGTCCGAGCGCTCTCGCAGATATTCTTCCACATCTAACTGTTGCAAATGCTCCACCTATTGTAGTTGTGCAGCATATGCCAAAGGAATTCACCGGACATCTTGCCGACCGACTATCCAAAATGTGCAAGCACCGGGTTTGTGAAGCGCATCATGGGCAAGCCCTTGAACCAGAACATATTTACCTAGCTCCTGGGGGCTCGCACCTCGAAATTCAAAAACATGGCAAAGAGGCCAGACTTGTTCTCCATGATGGGCCGCCTGAGAATTCGTGCCGGCCATCAGTTGATGTACTTTTTCGTTCGGCTGCCAAAATATTTCATTCCGACACGTTGGCTCTTGTACTTACTGGCATGGGGAATGATGGCCTTCAGGGATGTAAACTGATTTCATCGGAGGGTGGTGTCGTCATTGCTAAGGACGAACCAAGTAGTGTTGTATGGGGCATGCCTGGTCATGTTGTTCGAGCAGGCCTTGCAGACATGGTGCTTTCTCTCGATCGCATTGGGCCAGATATTGCCAGGCGAATTTGCCGACAACAGAAATAGTCTTTCCCAGTTTCTTCATTCCTTGAATTATGAGACGAGTTTTTTCCATATGCAGGTAAGCCCTCCGCAGTTCTCTTACCTCCGTGGGCTGCTCAAGAAAAAAACCGGGGTTATCATTGACGACAGCAAACAGTACCTCGTTGTCGCCCGCCTCTTACCGATTGTCAGACAACGAAAACTTCCAAGCCTCGACACTCTCATTGATCGCATTCAGACAGCCAACGGTAGTCCGCTAGAGAATGATGTCTTGAACGCCATGATGACGCATGAGACAAGTTTTTTTAGAGACAAAACACCTTTTGAAACCTTAAAAAGTATCATTCCTGAATTTGTGAAGAAACGAACTGCTACGAAACAACTCACAATCTGGTCCGCAGCATGCTCAACAGGCCAGGAGCCGTATAGCATTGCAATACTATTAAATGAGCATTTTCCTGATCTCCTTGCATCATGGAAGGTTCGTATTGTTTCCACTGATATCTCAAACGTAGTTTTGGATAGGGGCCGAGAAGGCGTATACAGTGAACTTGAAATTGTTCGTGGCCTCCCACAGCCGCTTCTCAACAAATATTTCCATCCGTTCCAAAGCAATTGGAGCATTGCACAGTCATGCCGGCAGTTTGTAGAATTTCGCCAGCTGAACCTCACTGATGCATGGCCAATCATGATGCCGTATGACATTATTTTCCTACGCAATGTCCTGCTGTATTTTGACACCAAGACCCGAGGCGAGGTACTCGAAAAAATGGCTCGTGCTATCCGCCCAGATGGTGCACTTTTTCTTGGTGGCGCAGAGACCATGCTTGGCTTGAATACCGGCTACGAACGACTCACAGGCAATGGGTGTAGTTACTACAGGCCTGAGCAGTCATGAAGATGGCCCCCGCCATTCAAACCCAAGAATCGAGACATCATCTAATGGACCGTTTGGTTCACACCAGGCTTGAATACTCTCAAGAAGTTCTCCCACGCCAGCATTAAGATTACGAGAACGATTCAGGGTAACGACTTCCTTTAATGACTCATCTCCAAACTGTTCGAGGTCCTTATCCATTGCCTCGGTAACTCCGTCAGAGTAAAGGTAAACCCGTTCTCCTTTTTGCAACTGAATCGTCTTTTCTTCATATTCAGCCTCAGGGAAAAAACCAACAGGAAGGCTATGCAGTGTTTCAAATGCAGCCTCACCTGCAGTTGAGACATGAAGCAACGGTGGATGTCCACTCGCGGTGTACCGCATCTCTCCTGTTTTAGAATTCACGACGCAGTAGATAAAGGTAAAATAGAGTTCAGAAAAATCTTGTGATTGAAATTGCTGATTGAGTTCAGTGGCTACTTCTACTGGCGAAACGACCTCCGTTGCCCCGTCTTCACGAAGACGCACCAAAACAGAACTGTCTGATGCCTTTGGTGTCAGAAATCTCCCAACTGTTACTGAAAGCAGTGACGAAGGTACTCCATGACCACTCACATCAACAACAAATAAGCCGATGTGGTCTTCATCAAGTTGAAAAACATTGAGGAAGTCACCTGCTAAACCATGACAAGGGACATATCGCCAGGCAACATCTCCACAGTCGAATTGAAGTGTTTCTTCTGCGGGCAAGAGCGCTCGTTGCACGCGTGCTGCTGCCTCAAGGTCTCTCGTCATCTGATCATTGGCGCTCGCAATTTTTTGATTGAGGTCTCTAAGGTCCTGATTATTCTGCTCTAGCTGGTCTTTGGCTGTTGCTAGATCCTGATTGGCCTGAATCAACTCTTGATTTTTAGCAACTGCATTTTCAAACGTTGATACAAGAAGATTCAAAACCTGCTGACGCCCGGCGTTAACTTTGAATGTTTGACCAGCAATTGCGACATCTATTGTCTGATCTACACCTTCATCAACTGCAAGTGGTGTTTCGAGCAATGAATGAACTCGTCCAATCAAATATTCAGGTTCATAAGGTTTGGTAACGTAGTTATCAGCTCCAGCATCGAGACCTTTTATAATGTCGAGTGGATCAGATAGCGTCGACAGGAGTACAAAGGGAATCTTCCGTAATTCTGGATCTTGTTTTACTGCCTTGCAAAACTCATAACCCGTCATGGTTGGCATTTCGATATCCGAGACAATAATTGCCGGAGCCTGCTCGCGAACGAGATCAAGCGCAGCTTGGCCATCTGCGCCCCACCGGACACGATGCCCGGCCTCAGTAAGTCGCCGCTCAAGAATTTTTGCTTGAATGCGGCTATCCTCGGCAATCACGATATCAACACCTTGAGTTGATGACATAAAAATTCTTTCTTATTACTCTCCGCCGTAATGCATGCGTGAGTGAGTCGAGTTCACAAAATTTGTTAGTTGCAGTCTGATTCGGCCCAGGTCGATCACAATACGTCTAAGAACATGCGATTCAGGATAGTTTTATTTATTGAG
>JAUWWJ010000260.1 GCA_030616935.1 Planctomycetaceae bacterium | reverse complement strand
TGCCTTCGGGTCTTGGCAAAGTAACGGATTGAGTCTGAATATTTATCGAGTATTTCGACCGCCTTGCACTTAATGTCAATGAGCAAGGCCGCACGGTTCTTATCTTTGTCATTCAATTCATTCAGTTTTCTAAGTGCGTAGTGATAGTCAAACGAGGCAACAAATATTTCATGATCATTCATGTATTGTCCTCCGTTGTGCTAAAGCACCTTAAACCTTTTTCTTACTATCAAGGAAACTTCGCAACTATAGTCACCTGTCAAACGTTTTACCACCATGTGACTCAAACACATTATTCACTGTTTTCAGGTATCAAAACTGTGTCAATTGCATGAATGATTCCATCAACACATTGAATATCAGGTTCAAGAACAATCGCATCGTTCACGTGGGTTTCTTCCGCATGCCTGGTTACGTGAATTCTTCCCCCTCGAACCATATTGATGTTCTTTTCTGCAAGAGCTTGCTTTGCATCAAAAGATCCTGCTGCAACATGATACGAAAGGAGCGTAACTAACTTCTCCCGGTTGTCTGGTTTGAGTAGTTCTTCGAGTAGGCCTTCTGGAAGGCCTGAAAATGCCTCATCTGTCGGTGCAAATATTGTGAGCGGATTATCCCACTGAAAAAACACTGTGAGCTTTGCTGTATCGAGTGCTTGTTTAAAACTAGTAAATCTTCCATCAGCAACTACCGTTGCGATCAGACGCTCTGCTTGAGGAGAAACATTTTTTACAGATTTTTGTTTTTCTCCTTGCCCTTTTCCATACGTGCGAATCCACTCAATCTCAAGATCAAACGATCCTGGCTTTTTATCTGCCAACAAGATAGACACTCGTCGAATAGCCGATGTATCCAACACTTCGTCTGGAAACTGCCGTCCTCTCCAACTTCCAGTGAAACTGGCGAACGGAATCTTTACCTGTATCCACTGATCTTTTTTTGTCTTGAATTTCCCAAGAAATGAAAGTGGATTGCCGCGAAAGGTAGCCGTTGAATCGAGCCGGGCTTCATACGTTCGCCCATCACCCTTGACGCGCAAGAGTAGGCCAAGGTCATTGCTCAGATCAAAATTTACGCCACGACTCCGAACAGTTGAAAATCCACCGTTGTTATCAAGTGAAAGGGTGCCCCAGAAATGCATTCTGTTGTCGGATGTGTGTTCAACATTGCCTTTCGAAAGCCCCCCCATCACACCATCATTGACGATCTGCCATGAAAATTCCTCGTTCTCAGCAGGTGTAAATTCAGAAACAGATTGGCCTCGCCATGATGCTGGTGAAGTTGCAAACCCAAAGGCAGAAGCAAATAAAAGCCAAGCAACAACCAAGAAACAAGAAAAAACGCGCGATCGAAGGAGCACGCGGTTGAATAGAACCATGATGAAGAACCTCGTAATTTTTGTGTTATTCCCCAGACGTTGTCTGAATCGTTAAGCCTAGCTGTGTGCGATAAAACGAATAGTGCAAGCAGATTCATTTCCGCCTGATGAGCCCACCTCATTGAATCCGATTAGGGCTGAATTTATCCCTCTCATACTGTACACAAGAGGGCATGAAACAACTGTCTTTTATCTTCAGCAATTCATGTAACTATTCAGTCAATTGACTAATTTCTTTTAGATGGCGAGGGGAACACATTTATGGAAGCCATTATCGGAATTGGAATACTCTGCGTCATCTTTATTGGCTTTTCTGTAGCCATCATTTCTGGAAGACGTCACGCACGAGCGATGAAACAGTTCTCGGAGACCATTGGCTTTTCATACATGCCGCACGTTGACGATGACGAGGAATTTCTTCAACAGTTTAGTCGGTTGCCTCTTTTCACTCGTGGGAAAAATCAAGACGTGTGGAACATTATGAAGGGACATGTCCAGGACTTTGAAGTCACTATCATGGAATTCCGATACAGCTACAACTCGTCTTCCACGAAATCGACTGGGGAGATATCCACGCAGACTGTCGTTATCCTTGAATCAGATACACTCAACCTGCCATCGTTCTCGCTCACTCCCCACCAAACATCAACTGAGCTTGGAAAGAAAATTTTCTCTGCCCTAATGCCCACGTTCACACAATTTGTACCTCAGGATATTAACTTTGATTCCTATCCTCTATTTTCGAAATTTTACCTGTTACAGGGAACAAGGAAGAACGAGGACGCTGTTCGAAAGTTATTTAATCGTGATGTAATCAGGTATTACGAAATCCAGAAAGGCCTGTGCACTGATGGTGCCGGCAATACCATCATGTGCTACTCATTGGGTGAGCAACTTACTCCTGAAGATATTTCTCCTTTTCTTGATCAGTCCATTGAAGTTTGTGAAATGTTTCAGCGGGCCGGACGCCTGTCATCAGCTACCTAAGAAAGTTTTACTTCGCATGCTTGAAGGCTTCTTTACGTGACTTGGCTAACTCAAACTGTTTTTGTCGCTCAGCAAAACCTGCTTTCTGTTCAATCGATGTCTGATCATGGCACTTCGAGCAGCTGATGCCCTCTTGGAAATATTCTGACTTTTTATCCAACGGGCTCAGCGGAAAGCGACATGCACGACAGAGTTCATAGTCTGCCAGCTCAAGACCATGCCCCACGGCAACCCGCTGATCAAAAACAAAGCACTCACCTTCCCAAAGACTTTCATCTTCAGGCACTTCTTCAAGGTATTTCAGAATACCTCCCTGAAGGTGATAGACCTCCTTCACTCCTGCCTGCTTGAGAAATGCTGTTGATTTTTCACACCTGATGCCACCAGTGCAGAACATGGCAACCCGTGGCTGCTCACCAGCATCAATCTTTTTCTCGAGCCACGACGGTAATTGACTAAAGGAATCCAGACCAGGATCCACTGCACCCTTAAAGGTACCGATCTCTGTTTCATAATTGTTGCGCGTATCGATCACGAACACGTCTGGCTCACTAATGAGTGCATTCCAGTCTGCCGGCTTTACATAGGTACCAACAAGTTTAGTCGGGTCAACTCCTGGGACCCCCAGAGTCACAATTTCTTTTTTCAGCCGCACTCGCAACTTCCGGAAAGGCTGTTTGTTAGCAAATGACTCTTTCCACTCGAGATCGGCGAAGCGGGAGTCTTGGCGTATGCGTTCAAGAACATTAACTACGCCCTCTCGCGGCCCGGCAATCGTCGAATTGATGCCTTCGTGTGCTAGTAACACGATGCCAAAAACATTGTTCTCTCGGCAGCAGGATTCTATCTGGTCTTGCAGTGAGGCAAGGTCATTGAGTTGTACGAACTTATAAAAAGCAGCCACTAGAAGCGGATCCACTGTTCTGTCCTTCGTTTCTGAAACGTGCTTGAGGGCATCCATAGTACGTGTCGCAAGGAAGCGTCACATTCTTTGCTGCTTTCTGTATTCCGTTATCGAAATGACACTGTGTCGCGTGACACCGTCCAAGAATCTTAAAACATATCCTGGATGTTCAAAAAGCAGGCATGAATACCAGCGGAGATTCGCAATGTATGCACTTCCTCAATTACCCCTCGAAGGAATTACCAGCCTCAAAACCTTCCGAGTGTCTAACGAACAATCACTTTCGTATATGCTTTGATAAGCCGATGCATACTGGACGTATTGCTCCAAGAAATAGTTCCCCATTTTTGAGTTTCATGCAATGACTTCTACACGCTCACGTTTTTTCATAATTCTCGCTTTTCTCTATTTAACAGTGCCACTACTGGCGAACGAAGCAGTTATCGAAGATGCCATTACAGTAACAACAACTCCTGCTCACCGCATGGATGAGAACAACAAGAGAAGAGGGCCGTGGTGGAAAGACAGACATGAAGAAAAACAGGCTCTTGCTGAACAAGGTGACTGGGAACTTGTCTTCCTCGGCGACTCGATAACACATGGCTGGGAACGGAACGGACAAACAACCTGGGACGAATACT
>JAUWWJ010000410.1 GCA_030616935.1 Planctomycetaceae bacterium | reverse complement strand
TGAATCAACACCCATAAATGCCATGGGTGTAACGTCGTCCTTGCTCTGAGGTTTTTGAGGTAACCCATCGACCTGTCGAATCCACGGGTCGTGTGCATCAGGATAGTTCACACTTAAGAAAAAAGGTTTATCGCCCGCACTGATAAATTCCTTGGCGTGTCTTGCGTAGTCTGCAAGGCCATTGCGTTGGAAGTTTGCTGTTGAAATTTCATGGAGATCAAACGGGAAAGCAGAAGCTGGGTTGATATGGAGCTTGCCAATTAACCCTGTTCGATAACCAGTTTTTTTCAAGATACGAGGTAGATTGGGAGTCGTGTCATGATAGAGCCGAAAACCCCATGTTGCGAGGCCGATCTGACCATGCTGGTGCGGATATAAACCAGTGAGAAAACTGGCCCGCGACTGACTGCATCCAGCCTGCGGAACGTAAGCATTTCGAAAGAGAATGCCTTCTTCTGCAAGACGATCGATATTTGGAGTCCGCGCGTAAGGGTCGCCATAGCAACCGACCTCAGGGCCGTTATCCTCTGAGACAATCAAAAGTATATTTGGTTGACTACCATCTGCAGTAAACGTAGTCGCGAGCGTTGTCGCAATTACCATGAAAAAATAAATTCTTCTGTCTGCCATTTTTATTCCTTTACCCAAGCAAGGTTGAATCGAGCGAGTGTAAGATTCGCATAGGCCCAGTCTCGATTTCTTTTGATCTTTGGCTGTGCAACACCAGATTCATAGAAGCACAAGATAGTTCCATCATCGAGTACAGCGAGATCACTATATGCGCTCGGTCCGGGCTCGATTGTTTTACTTGTAGACCATGACATGCCGTCATCATGACTGACATGGATAGTAAGATTTTTCCTCGCCGAGTGCTTTCGTTTTGTCACCTGCACGTTCGAGAACAGAATTGCAGCATCCTCCCCTGTATGTGATCGCAAGCTAGTCACGCCTGCCATGCAACCGGGCTCCTTGATTTCTTTGATGATGTTAGGAGACGACCAGCCTGTTCCACCGTCATTGCTGAAAGATACAAGCCTGCGCTGACGTGGATCACCATTTCTGGCAGTCAGCATGACGCTGCCGTCAGATAACTCGACAACGTTTGCTTCATTGCCACCGATCATTGAAATCTCTTCAGTTGACCATGTTGTGCCGCCGTCATCACTAACGAGCGTTGTCGCAACTCCTTTTGTTGTCCTCGTAGGCCGATAGTCAGCTAACCAGATCGGAACAACGAGTCTTTTGCTGGCAAGTTCAATGCCGTGCCCGGGCCCGGTTGCAATAGCCTGCCAATCAATGACAGAGCGGCATGTATCAAGAGCTTTTGTGATCTCTCTCGGTGACGACCACGTTTTGCCGTCATCGTCGCTGTGAATGATGAAGCAACGCATGTATTCAACACAGTACACAAGATGAATACGGCCCGAACGGGTTGCGATTGCTACGGGATTATTTACCGTCTGCTCATCTGGACCTCCCATATCTTTTCCTTCTTTTCCTGGAGGAAGGACCGGATTTCGTGGTAGTCGGGGGCCAAGGTGAGCAACCTGAAAGGGTGGAGAAAATGTCTCTCCACCATCGGTGCTTCGTCGCATCAGAATTTCAATTTCACCACGGTCGGCATTTCGAAATTTTCTCCCTTCGCAGTACGCCAAGATCGTGTTCTCACGAGTGACCACGATTCCAGGAATTCTGTAGAGCGTGTAGCCATCCGTTTGTTCTTCAAAAAGCACACTCTTCTTGAAAATAGGACGAACTTCTACCGCTCGTGCCACCATTGCTGAGTTATAGAGCAGCAGGAAGAAGGTAAGTCGGACAAATGTTTGAAAGAAGTAGTGGGAATACATCATGGATGGACTGTGCCCCCCAACCGTCTCGCAAACATCTTGTCCATATGTTCGCTCATGGTTTGAAGTTCTTCTGGTTGGGTTTGTGCGATATTTTTATGCTCAAACCGATTTCCTGAGAATTCTCTCGAACTTATTTTGGACGAGTAATCATAAAGCTCTTCTGAGAGTACTCTGCGAGTTTGCCAGTCAATCCATCGTGTATATCGTTTTGAAGACGTACGAATGGAGTAGCCCATTACTTCTGGAGCGGTACTTTCCCAAGGTCTATTAAATTGACTGAGAATAGCATTCCGTCCACCTGAGGATGGGTCATCGAGAACGTGTCGAAAACTCTGCCCATCGAGATTGTCAGGCGGTTTTATTCCGGCAAGATCAGTCAGTGTTGGGTACAAATCAACAAGTTCAACAAGAGCATCTGAAGCAATACCTTTCTGTGCAATCCATGGCGTTCGAATCAAAAGAGGAACACGTGTGTCGAGTTCAAAGTTTGTTGCTTTGCACCAACGGTTTTGTTCACCAAGAGTGAAGCCGTGGTCACCACAGAGAACAACAATTGTATTCCTGTCGAGATCAAGTTTTTGTAGGGCATCGAGCAGCCGGCCAACTTGCTGATCGATGTAACTTACGCACGCATAGTAACCATGCCGCAGATGAAGCAGCTGTTCTGCACTCACGTTTTCATCTTTCGGCATATCTTTATAGCCACCAAGTTCGCGGTGCGTGTGGAGAGCAATGTCCGGCATGGCTGTAATCGATGCTCGACTCTCTTTGGGCACTTCAAACGATGCAGGGTCGTGCATGT
>JAUWWJ010000453.1 GCA_030616935.1 Planctomycetaceae bacterium | reverse complement strand
GTTTTCTATACAGATGACCATGGTCACGCGGACCTGTCCTGCCAGGGTGTTGTCGATGATATTCGTACCCGCACGTGACGGAACACATTGCGGTGCCGTGCTGTAACCATGCCTTGCCAGAATTCCAGACCCAGCAAGGGCATCAACGTGCGGAGTACGAATATCATCGACAACACCCTGGCAGGACAGGTCCGCGTGACCATGGTCATCTGTATAGAAAACGATAACGTTGGGGCGATCATCTGCTCGGCTGGTTGTCGGCAGGACCAGTACGAACAACAGCATGAGTGGCGTGCAAAAGATTCGCATAATTTTCATTCCCAGTTAGTACCCGAATACGTTGAACTGCCGCCTACCATAAAGATTTGGGGCAATACGGTTGTCCTCGATCAAATTCTGATCACAGAATTGTTGATAGTTGTTTCAGATTTTCCACGATGGAGTAAGCTCTCCCCTCGCATCTCCCGAAATACTCTCACTAGTAAAGTTCGTTTATGGCCTCCAAGTCGTTGCGACAATACAGAGATGGCATTCAGTCGATTGAGCTCATACAAGTCCTGTTAGTGTTCCGGTACTGCTGGCGAATTGATCAGTCTCGACTCCCATGTTCTGAAGCATACTGACAAAGACATTGCACAGCGGGGTGTTGTTCTGCGAGCTGAATGCGAGGTGCTGCCCGTGCCGAAACCCACCACCGGCAAGAATGACTGGGAGGTTGGAATTATTGTGAATATTGGCATCGCCCATATGACACCCATAGAGAACCATTGTGTTATCAAGCAGGTTGCTATCCACCTCACTGACGCTCTTAAGATCCCGCAGAAACTCACCGAACAATTCCATTTGCGCGGTTTCAATTTCCTCGAGCCGGCTTAACTTCACTTCGTCTTTCCCGTGATGAGAAAGGTTATGGTAGCCACCGAGCGTTCTACCATCATCAAACGTTACACCCGGGGTACGCACGCTGCCGAGAAACAGGGTGATGACCCGAGTCGAATCCGTCTGCAACGCAAGCCGACACATGTCATTCATCATGCGAACCATTGCGAAGAATTCTTTCTTGTCTTCCGGATACTCGGGCATCGCTTCATCGACGGTGGGTTTCGGCTTCGCTTCCCATGCTTTCGCATCAGTGAGCCGCTGTTCAAGACTGCGAACTGCGGTTTGGTATTGATCGATTCGCTGCCGATCTGAATCACTTACACGTTTACTTAAACGTGAACTCTGCCCTAACACGACATCAAGAATGCTACCCTTTCGCTGAAGCCGCTCGAGTTGTGCTTCCATCGCATCGCGATCTCCTTGTAGAAACATTTTTTTGTAGAGATCAGCCGCGCTCTTGATGGTGGGTATCTCAACACCGGCCTGTGTATAAGAAAGACTCCTCGCATCATTGATGCCAAGAGAAAGCGAGCGGAATCGTGTCTTGTTGCCCACCTCATTAGCCATCACTTGGTCGAGAGAGATACTATTACGAAAACTCGCTCGCCCCGGATGTGGGGCTGCAGTCAGAAAGGTTTTGTCAGCACGGTGGCCACCGTCAACACCGGGATGGGAGAGCCCGCTGAATATAGTGAATTGCTCCCTATGTTCTGTGATTTTCTCAAGATAAGGGGATGGCGTATAGTCTCGTCCCACGGTTTTCGGAAAGAAAAGCTTGGGTATGAAACCGAGATCCTGATTGATCGCAATCATACGTTTCGGAGCAGCCTCTACCGAAGAGGCTCCAAAAGATTCCAAAAGAGGCAGGCTCACACTGACACCAGCAGCTTGCAGAAATGTTCGACGGTTGGTTTTCATCGGCCTATTTCCTTAAGAACAATGGGCTCTGAACAATTTCATGAATAATCGTCCGCATGCCAAATTCTGATGAACGACTTTTTTCGAGTATGGCCGACACGCCATCGCGATCAGCAAATCCAACCGGCGCTCCAGTGGCATACACGAGGAGTTGCTCAGTTATATTCCGCGCAATGACTTCTTCATTTTCGAGCAGCAATTCCTTGAATTGAAGTACATCTTCAAACGGATCCCCCTCTGGTGTCACTCCGGAAGCATCCACTGCATTTCCAATAAAGTGCACATACTCATTGCCGCTTCGCCCCACGCCTTCGATCCGCTCAGACCCTTCGCCCAGTGAGCGGTAATTCTCCCGCCAACGTCCCATGACATCGAATCCTTCCAACGCAAATCCTGGAGGATCAATCTTCTGATGGCAGCTTGCGCAGGACGCATCCTCGCGGTGCTTTTTCAGCAATTCACGAAT
>JAUWWJ010000055.1 GCA_030616935.1 Planctomycetaceae bacterium | reverse complement strand
TCTGAAGCAGCCTGCAAGCGGAATTGCTCGTACTCTTGAGCAAGCACGCAAGGAGGTTTCGAGGATTGGTTTTCCTTCCTTGGTTCGCCCAAGCTTTGTACTCGGTGGTCGTGCGATGGAAATTTGTTATGACCAATCTCAGTTTGAAAGATTTGTGGCAGAAGCATTCATAGTTGCTCAAGGGCAACCAGTGTTAATAGATCGTTTTCTTGAGGATGCGACAGAAGTCGATGTCGATTGCATCTGTGATGGTACGGATGTGATAGTGGCCGGAGTTATGGAGCACATAGAGGAAGCGGGGGTGCACTCGGGTGACTCGGCGTGTTGTATACCTCCGCACAATCTGAGTAAGCAGACCGTTTCGGAAATCAAGCAGGCTGCTGTGAGCTTAGCCAAGAGCCTCGGGGTCGTCGGCCTTATGAACGTTCAGTTTGCGGTAAAGCGTGAGGGGAACGAGTGTGCCTTATACGTCATTGAGGTGAATCCACGAGCAAGTAGAACAGTCCCCTTTGTTTCAAAAGCAACAGGCGTGCCGATTGCAAAAATCGCTGTAAAGGTCATGGCTGGAGAAACGCTCCCTGAACAAGGGGTCGTCACCGATCCTGTTCCTTCGCATGTTAGCGTGAAGGAAAGTGTGTTTCCGTTCGTCAAGTTTGCTGGCGTTGATATTGCCCTTGGGCCAGAGATGAGAAGTACTGGTGAGGTCATGGGGGTGAGCGATAACTTCAGCCTCGCCTTTGCGAAGGGCCAGCTTGCGGCAGGGACAGTTTTGCCAGAAACAGGAAAGATATTTTTGAGTGTAGCGAGTCAGTCGGCAAAAAGATCTATGGTGGACCTAGCTCGACGTCTTGTGAAGTTAGGCTTTGAATTGATTGCTACTTCCGGTACCGCTGAGGCACTATCGCAAGCTGGAGTTGAGGTTGAAGCAGTCAAGAAATTACAGGAGGGACACCCAAACCTCATAGATCATCTGATCGATGGTCGCGTTCAACTGATATTCAATACGCCTCGTGGTAAGGGTGCACGCACTGACGAAGGAAGAATCCGAGCGGCCAGTGTGCTCTACGGGGTTCCTTGCATAACGACACTTGCGGCCGCTGAAGCGTGCGTGCGGGCGATGGAGGCCCTGGAAAGTGAGCCAATGAAGGTGCAGGCAATGCAGGATAGGTTTATGGCAGGGACAGCATCGATTGATCGATGAGCGTTAACGAGAGTTCTGGCAGGCGTAATGGAATCTCTTTTCCCTGAAGTACCCCCAGCTCCACGACCATTGCTTCCTAGTGAGCCGGATGTGCCGGCAAGCCTGACAGCAAGAACACTCGATGGTCTCGAGTGGCTGCTGGCGAAAGAGCTGTCAGAGCTTGGCGCTACAAATTTAAGAATTGGGCGTCGCACAATCGAATTCACTGGAACAACAGAGACGCTGTATAGAGCGGTGCTGGAGTCTCGTGTAGCTATTCGGATTCTCGAGCCACTTGGGCGGTTCGCTGTGAGTTCACCAGAATCACTTTATAAATCGATATCGAGTGTAGATTGGGCGAAGCATCTTCGTCCGACTCAAACACTGAGAGTCGATGCACGAGTCCATGATTCATTTATAGATCATTCACTCTACGCCTCCCAGGTTGTTAAGGACGCAGTGGTAGATAGCGTGCGAGCGGCACACGGTCGCCGGCCTAATGTGCAGTTGCATGGGGCAAGCCTTCGGCTGTCACTTCATCTTTCCGGAGAAACAGCAACTCTGTTTCGTGATGCAGCGGGTCAGTCTTTACACCAGCGTGGTTGGAGGAAAGGGAAAGTTGAGGCTCCTCTGTCAGAGGTTCTGGCTGCCGGTATTCTTGGTATTTCGGGCTGGCAACCGGGTGAACCCTTGATGGATCCACTGTGTGGTTCAGGAACGTTCATTATTGAGGCGGCAACCCAAGCGGCTGGTCTTGCGCCGGGTCTGTTACGTGCAAGGAGTCGGAAGCAGGGTTTTTTTCGGTTCCATGATTTCGATAGAGAACTTGCTAGGAAAATTCTTTTCGATCTTGAGAATAGAGCCAAGGCACCTTTAGGTACGTTTCATGCAAGCGATCTTGATCCTGCTGTCGTTCTGATTGCAGAACAATCGGCTCAATTGGCCGGAGTAGCAGATGCCATCAGATTTTCATGCAATCACTTTGAAGCGGTGAGTCCAGAAGGTGGTCCCGGTTTGGTGCTCACCAATCCGCCGTATGGTGAGCGACTTACACAGCCAAGAGCAGGGGCAGTATTTCGAAGGATCGGTGACTGGTTGAAAAATGTGTGTCCAGGCTGGCGAGCTGGAGTGCTCGCGCCGGTTGGTCTTGCAAAATCAATTGGGCTAAAGCCATATCGCCGTGTAGTCCTTTCGAATGGTCCAATTGAGTGTCGGTTGATAGAGTTAGTTGTTCACGGAGAGAAAGTATCGGGTGCGTTTGTTGGGAATCAAAAGTCAGTAGAATCGGATGCAGAGCGTTCCACGTCAACGAAAAAATTGTCACGCAGCGTAAGTGACCAGATAGGCGATTTTCGGAGACGGCTTGCTAAGCGATCTCGTCATCTTGGGCGATGGGCGAGGAAGCAAGGAATTGTGGCATATCGTCTCTACGATCGGGATATTCCAGAAATCCCTCTAGTTATTGACAGGTATGGTGATTGGCTTCATGCGGCCGAATACGAGCGTCCTCATGAGCGAACAGCTGTCGAGCATGACGTGTGGCTCGATCGACTCATTGAGGCTGCAGTTGATCAGCTTGGCCTTGCACCAGACTGTGTGTTCTTTAAGGTGCGTCGTCGACAGCGAACTGGGGGGCAGTATGAAAAAGTAGATGACCGCTCTGTTACTTTCCCAGTCAATGAACACGGGTTGAAGTTTGAAGTCAACCTTTCTGATTATCTTGATACGGGACTTTTTCTCGATCATCGCCAAACTCGGGCGATGGTTCGCGGTGATGCGGCAGGTCGTTCTTTCCTGAATTTATTTGGTTATACAGGTAGTTTTTCTGTAGCGGCTGCTGCTGGTGGAGCAGAAGCAACCACAACTGTCGATCTCTCAAATACCTATCTCGAATGGGCGAGGAGGAATCTCATGGAAAATGGGTTTTTAGATAGGCGGCAACATACCCTTCTTCGAGATGACGCTCGTGAATTCCTCAAGCACCGTGCTCGCCGAGGCGAGCGTTCATTTGATCTTGTTGTTGTTGATCCACCAACATTTTCACGTTCGACGAGACAGCTACAGGACTGGGATGTTCAGCGGGACTATGCCGATCTGCTCCAAGCGGTTGCCGACAATCTTAGTATGGGTGGTATTGTCTATTTTTCAACAAATTACCGTCGGTTCAAATTTGATGAAAAGCTCCTCGCTAATACGTACGATATATATGAGATTAGCCGGAAGACAGTGCCAGAAGATTTTCGGAATGCTCGGATACATCGTTCATGGAAGTTTGTGAAAAAGGCCTGAAAAGTTTTTGTTGACTACATGAAGAAGGCGAAATCATGAGAAGTATTTGGTTTTGTCAGCAAAAGTCACCATCGTTTAGGTTGCTATGGAACGTCGTAGTTTGCCTGATCATTGGACTAAATTCTTTCGGCTGTCAAAAAATAGAATCCAATCGAATGTGTCTCGTTTCGAGCCTGCCGCGTACGGGTGTGTCTAGGCAGCTCAGTGATGAGGTTGTTCGAGGTATTCGGCTCGCAATTGATGAGGTGAAAGCAAAAGCCGGGCGGTTTACTTTGGAATATCGTGATCTTGATAACAGCTCAGCAGCATCTGGCCGGTGGACAAGTGAAGGAGAGGCAGCTAATGCTCGCATGGCGGTTCAGGATTCCGACGTAATGGCGTACATTGGTACCTTGAACTCAGGAGCAGCCCGAGTCTCAATGCCTATTCTTAACTATGCTGATTTGTTGATGGTATCTCCAGCGAATACGGCCGTTGGGTTGACCAAACCGGGTCTGGGGCTTCCTGGAGAGCCGACCGTTTATCGGCCGTCTGGCAGATTAAACTACATACGAGTTGTACCTGCCGATGATCTTCAAGGTCCACTTGCCGCAGATTGGGCATTCGAGCGTGGGGTGCGTCGTGTTTTCGTCATTGATGATGCCGGTGTTTATGGGCGAGGTGTAGCGTCTTTATTTGCTGATCGATGTCGTGAGCAAGGAATGACGGTTCTCGACCACGTCTCGATTGATCCGCAGGCAGCGGAGTTCAAATCGTTTGTTGGGTCCGTTATGAGTGCTGATCCAGACCTTGTCTATTTTGGAGGTAGTGCTCGAACCAAAGGCGGGCAACTCGCACGTGATCTTGTGTCAGCTGAGAGCGAGGCAATTCTGTTGGTTTCTGATGGATGTCGTACCGAGGCTTTCCTTGAAGCGGCAGGCGCTGCTTCTCTTGAGGGTCGGTGTTTCGCCACATCTGCAGGGCTTTCACCGCAGCAAGCAGATTGCGACGAAAAATTATTATTTCTTCGGTATCGACAAAAATATGGAACATGTCCAAGCAATGCGGTAATTCACGGTTATGAGGCGGCAAGGCTCGTGATTCGAGCTATTGCAGACGTTGGCCAGAAAGATCGCCGAGCCATCGTAGAATCGGCTTTTGCGAGCCAGGTGGACGATGGTGTACTTGGGCAATGGGGTATTGATGCAAATGGGGATACAACACTTCAGGAGGTGTCTGTGAGTGTTGTTCGGGATGGCAAGTTTGTGCATGAGGAAGTCATGTCGACGTCTGCCATAGGCAAAAAGGACGGTAGCAGATAAGACTTAGGACAAAGAATTTTCCAGCGGATTACTTTGTCGGGACACATGCGTGGACGTAGCATCCTTTCTTGAGCAATGTGGTATCGGAATCACAAGTGGTGGATTTCTTGGGCTAATTGCTGTCGGATACACGTTGGTGTACGGGACCATAGGCCTCATCCACTTCGCTCATGGGGATGTAGTCATGCTCGGTGGCTGCCTGTCACTGGCGATCTTGTCATTCCTGGTGCCACTCCCGGTCGATCCGCTGACTGGTTGCCTCATAGTAGTTCTGGCTGCTATGTGCAGTGGACTGTTTTGTGGCTGCATGAATGTTTGCATTGATCAGTTTGTCTATCGTCCGCTGCGAAATGCCCCTCCTCTATCGCCTCTTGTTTCAACAATCGGTGTTTCGTTCGTACTTATGAATGTAGGGCTCGTTTGGATCGGTCCGACGGATCGTGCATTTCCTGAGATTTTTCGGGAATCTACGCGTTTGGTTGGTGGAGTGCCTGTTGCGATGGCTGATCTTCTGGTTCTTGTCATCATCGTGCCACCCGTTTTTTTCCTGTACGTTCTTCTTCGTCAAACCCGTTTTGGAAGGTCCTTGCGTTCCATTGCTGCAATCACCCGTGCAACAGCTCGTTCGGGGGAAGCAGGGAAACTTGTTATCGCTACTTTTTTTATAAGCGGATTTCTCGGTGGTGTTGCGAGTGTTGCTGCAGGTGTTCACGCAACGACAATTAACTATCAGATGGGGCATCAAATGGGGTTGTATGCGCTTACTGCAGCAGTTCTTGGCGGTATAGGGAGTGTTCCTGGGGCAATAGTCGGTGGGTTTATAGTTGGATTAATTCGTGCGATTTCAGTAGCTCTTCTTGGCCCTCGTTGGGCTATCGCATCGGTTTTTCTTGTGCTCATTATTTTTCTTGCATTTCGCCCGCAAGGAATTTTTGGGAAATCAAAGACAAGAGGAGGGCAGCGATGAAAATTCAATGTGCCTCCTTGTCTCATTTCATGAGCTGGTCCAAGAAAAATTGGGAAATACCGGTTTTTTTAATTCTAGCTTTCGCGCCATGGTTTCATCCAGCATTAGCCGGAGGGCTTGGCGGACAGATAACGTCAGTCTTAATAATTTGTATAGCGGCTCTTGGCCTCAACGTCATGGTTGGATTCACGGGATTACTTCACCTAGGAATTGCATCATTTTTTGGCTTGGGAGGTCTCTTTCTTGCGATCCTTACTGTCCCAATGAATCCCTTGGAGATCGGTTTTCTCCCAGCGGTTTTCGTCAGTGTTAGTGTGACCGCTGCAATAGGAACGCTGCTCGGCTCGCCAACGTTGCGTCTTCGAGGTGAATATCTTGCTATTGTTACGCTTGGTTTTGGTGAAGTTGTTCGTGTCTTATTCTTGAACCTAGAAAATGTAACAGGTGGGACACAGGGGCTTGGTCCTATTCCACCCCCGGGATCTGGAATATTCGTTTCGGGGATAGATCTTGGCAGAGAGTTTGTTGTTGATTCACGATGGTTCTACTACCTGTCGCTCATCGTGCTCTTTGTTGTGGTACTGCTTGTACGAATTCTCGAAAAGTCGGCACTCGGCCGTGCCTGGATTGCTGTTCGTGAGGAGCCACTCGCTGCTGCGACAATAGGTATTTCTGCAACAAAAGTTCGGCTTTCCGCCTTTACAATAGCAGCAGGGATAGCCGGACTCGCTGGCTGCCTGTCTGTCGCAAGTATCGGTACTACAGGAGACCCAAATGCGTTTGGTTTTAATCGGTCAGTCGCGATTCTGTGCGCGGTCATAATAGGTGGCCTAGGTAGTATTCTAGGAACACTTGTCGGAGTCACAATCTTGTTTGGTTTTGACATAGTGGTCATTCCGTGGGTTGATTCCTGGATGCAGCGCATTCAGGGGCAGTTGTTTGATGTTAGTCTCTTTACGCTTGGAAGTTGGCGATTGGCTCTTGTAGGTATCGCATTGATCGTTGTAATGCGATTTCGCCCCGTAGGACTCATTCCATCACGACGGTTCGCTGCTGAGTTTCAGGAGTCACAACAATGACTCATGGAGAGAATACGAAAGTGAGCGACGGCTCTGTCCTCCCAGCAGACATTCCGCTTCTGAGTATTGATCGGCTTACGGTTCAATCAGGTGGGATACCGCTCATCGATGAATTAGAACTCGATGTGTCGGCAGGTAGTAGTGTTGCCATTATAGATTCGGGAAGAGGGTCAAAAGTTGCTCTGCTTGATGCTATCAGTGGGCTAAGGCCGGCATTTTCTGGTTCGGTCCGATTGGATGGACGTCGATTGAAACAGGCGTTCTCGACGAAAACATTCTGGGGAGTACTGTTCACAGGCATTCTTGTTGGTTTGTTATGTGCGGCCGCTGCGGTAGATATCGATCGATTGTGGCTGGCTGTTGTTAAGCGAGGTCTTGTAGTTGACGAACCATTTACACCAGCAACGTTTGGGAGACGACTTCGTAGTTATTTCCGCGCGGAACTCGCTGTTGACCGGCTGGCCGGTAATTGGCGAATTGTCACTGCAGACGGACGTGAAGTTCTTGCAGTATGTCGCGATCTGTCTGAAGCCAGGGAATTACGGAATCAAATGCAAGCAGCAGTGACTGCTCGGCGAACTGGTCCGGGTGTTGTTCCCGACTTAACCGATTTAGTTGGCGATGCAAATGAGCCGCAACGCGAGCTTCTATTGGATGAAACGACTCTTGACCGGTTGGCAGCCGGGAAACGTCGCATTCGTTTTCGTGGTTGGTCTGCTTTTATTTGTGGTTTGTTTCTTGGAGTTGGAATGTCGCTGACAATCTGGCAGCGTGGGAGACGTTCGCCAGAGGTTGCTGCTCGGGCTGGAGTGGCCCGCACTTTTCGATCTCCTAGAAACTTTCCCGCGATGACAGTGTTTGAAAATATACTTGTTACGGTAGAGCAGGCCGCGTATCGAAAATCTTCAGCATGGTGGCCACATGTTAATAAAGCGGGCTGTATTGAGCGGACTGAAGAACTCATTCGGTCTGTGGGACTGATCGATCAATCATTCTCGTTTGCTTCAGATCTGACACGTTACGAGCAACGTTGTTTGGAAATTGCTCGCGGTCTGGCTATGGATCCTCGGGTTCTTCTCGTTGACGAACCAGCGGACGGCATGAACACTCAGCAGCAGCATGCGCTGGCAGACCTGCTGGAGGAAGTCTGTAAAGGAGCGTTGACGCTTGTTGTGACCTCGGCAGGAAGCGATCCGTTTGCGCTGATCTGTGATCGTACAGTGCATCTTTCACCGC
>JAUWWJ010000140.1 GCA_030616935.1 Planctomycetaceae bacterium | reverse complement strand
TTCTTAACAGGCATCTCGCTATCGAACATAGGCACGAAGTGCAGGCATGCAACGTGTACTACGCACGCACCCTGTAGCTGCTCCATCGGAGCTATGTCCTACCTGTCGTGTGGCCCGTGGTGTCTTTTAACACCAGTCAGGTGGCGGTTCAATTTCGTCTCCCGGGCGGCCACCGGCATCTGCTCTTCCGGAACCTTCCAGGCGACTTATTGCTTTGATTTCCATATCCTCATTGCACTCGATTTGACAAGACAGCCGAAGTCCAGGTGTTGATGAAAGGCCTCTCGCTTCAAGAACCTCTTTTTCTGCTTTTGTCATAGCTTTTGGCTCACCTGATACGAATTCAACACGGCAGGTTGTGCATCGTTCGAAACCACCGCATGCATGCAGTTGATCAACACCGCATTCACCAATCATGGCATTTAGGAGTCGTTTTCCCTTGGGCACTTCGAAGACACCAAATCCTTCAACAGTCAACTTCGGCATGTGTATGCTCCTCTTTTAAAAAATGTAATGAGTTATCTTCTGCAAACTTATGTCCAGAAACGTTCTATGTAGAAGAAACGGGCCGCTGTAGTGGCCGCTTCTTTTTTCGAGGCGGGGGAGGGGGGTCAAGGTCTTTTGTTAAATCAATATCTGAAACCTGGGACGAGATGCCCTTCTTGGGTACATCGAGTCCACTCGTCCAGACCAATGCATTGAGTATAAGAGTACGGAAGTCGTTATTGGCCCAATTTTCATGAAAATGACCCCCAGTGCATCCAAAGCCACGGCCACCGTCGGGTCGCTCGTAAGCCCAGGCGAGAACTTCGCGACTTCCTTTTTGCGAGCGAACAGTCGGGTTATTGCTGTGAGGGCCATCGGGCCGCTCTCGTGTGCTGTCGGGTGGAATAGCCGTGAGGATTTTGATGACCTCGTCATTGGGTTGACGAAACCGCATGTGGTAGTACCACTCGTCATTTAACTCAAATGGTTTCACACCGAAGCAGATAGGATGATTTTTGGCTATTTCTGTTTTGACAAGTGTCCAATGGGGATTGACTGACCAGTCCGTCTCAAAGAATCCACCGATCCAATTGAGGAATTCTGGGCCACCCTTTTCTTTGGGCACCTCGACACCGTAGTGGAGACACGCAACACCAACACCACGTTTCGCCAGGGCATCAATCTGTGCAAGTCTATTGCTCTGAATGACAGGATGCCCTTTGCCACCATCAGAGAACAGGAGAATCGCATCGGCATTGTCAAAGGCGGTTGGATCTTCTGGCCAGCCATCTGTGTATACCGCTGTCACTAATTTCTCGCCGATGGATTCCCCGAGGCACTTTTGGAAGAGCAGGCAGCCTGCCCTGAACTCATGAGCTCCTTGAGCATGACTAGCACGCCCTGCTAATAAAATCAGTTTTTTACGGCCGTCCGTAAGTCGGAGGCGTTTTAGCCGTATGTCTTTGAATTCAACTTTCATAGGCTGTCCGGCATGAAGTTGAAAAGCAAGTATTCCACTAAAGGATTGCTTGCTCTTGTCATTGTCAGTTGTTTCTGACATCAACGTTCCGTTGATGAAATGTTGGAGATGATTGCCGCGGGCAATAATGCGATATTGGTTCCATTCACCGCTCTTGATCACAGATTGCAGGTCTTGGCTTGTGCCAATAAGACTGTCTTGTTTCTTGACTCCAGCGGTATCGAGAGTGACTTTTTCACCTCGTTTCGTGACAATCCCTCTCCCACCTTGTTCGTAGAGAATTCCGCTAAAATTTTTTCCGGATTCCATGTCAGCTTGATAACCGGTGACACGAAATCCACCTAGATCCTGGCTGCGGTATTGAATCCCGCTATTACCGCCAGTGATCCTGTAGGAGAGCGTAAGTTCGAAGTCGTCAACGGTTCCCTGTCGCCAGATTAAATATGTTGTCTTTTCTAATGGTGTTGTTGTTTCTCCGATAAGAACACCATTTTCCACTCGCCAGTGTTTTTGGTCGCCTTCCCATCCATCAAGTGATTTGCCATCAAAAATTGCAGGCAAGGCTTCTTCACCAGAGGTAGAGCTGAGAGCTACACCATCGAGAAGAGGTAGTGCAATGGCCAGAAGTAACAGCATTGCAAGTTTTTTTGGTCCATCTGAGTGAAAGGGCATCGTGTTCATCCTAAAAAGCCGTGACACCACACAGCAGAAAATTGTTGTGTCCACATGAGCAGAGTAACCAAACTGTCCCCTGCTTAGGAAGAGTATTGCACGATTGGTCCGGTGCAACAACAAGTAGCCAATGAGAGTGTGGGGGCAACTGCAGTAGGTGCCGTGGTTATGGAGTGGGCGTGACAAGATGGTCGGCGTCAAAGTAGTTTTCTTCAAGCCCGAACATCTCGAGGAATCTTGCAGTATTAAGAATTTTTACACCTAACTCATTTGCTCTATCAAGAACAGCTTGTCGCTGTCTTTTTTGTTCTCGGTATTCATCATCTTGTTCTTGCTGGTTCGGCATCCCAGCATCGATTACAAACGTCGTTGTATAGCTGACCTGATCGGTAACGGTGCCCCCAGCGCTTTCAACTAAGTTTTTCAAGTCCTCATCGTCAGTGGCAGCGTCTCGATCAAGTTGGACATGACCGACAAGCACTACTTGCAGAGGCATCATAGGGCTCCAAATGTTCGTTGCAACGACATCTCCTTCGACAACAGGATCGAAGTTCGAGCCACGCAAGACCCTTCCGCGGGCAGTTCTTTTGCTGTCGTTTTTGGATACGATTTCGACAATCGCTTTTTTGGCCGATGTTAATGGAAGATGAACCCCTGGATTGTAGACGGAGAAAATTGTGCCTATCCTCAGAGAAGTTGTTTGAGGGAATGCAATCACGACGGATTGCTCCAGTTCGTTTACAACAACTACTGTTCCGTCGAATCCTTCGACGCGATCCTCCGGCAGGCTGTTTTTGATGTACGAGTGGATGTAATCGATAACTCGCCGATCTGCAATTCGCATATAGCCGAGGACTTGATTTTTTTTCTTAATCGCCGCTATTTGGTCGTTAAGTTCTTCAGCAATGATTTCTAATTGTGACGAGGGGTCGTCTTTGGCTGCTCTGTATTTTTGCTGCGATTCAGGACGCATTGAGGGAAGCACGAATTTTTTAATTTGATCTTCCAAGGCAATCAATCGCTCTTTTTCTGCTCTTTCCTTTTCAACTTCTTGAACGGAGGCCTGGTATCTTTCAGTAAACTCGTCTTGCCACTTTTGGCTGTCCTGAGAAACCTTGGTGAGTTCTTTTTGCTTCTCATCTATTGCAGCACTGTGAGCTTCAGTTTTTTCATCTAACGACGCGCGAGATGCTGCAAGTTCAACTTCGAGATTTCGGACATTTGCCTCAAGAGTTTTATTTGCGCTGTCTTTGTTCGCAAGAGCTTTGTCAAGCGTTTGGATAAGCCCTCGGTATGTCGGGGTAGTGTTTCCATCATCACCATATTTTTTTGCTTTGTCCTGAAGGCTAGCTAGTTCTTTATCAACGGCCTCGATTGAGTCGCCTTCGTTGACGCCAATCCTCGATTCCAACAGATCTTTTTGCGACTGTTCAGCTGCGGCAAGGCTCTGGCGAGCTTGGTTGACTTCGTCATCAGCAGCCTTCTTCGCCGCTTTGGCGTCCTCGTTTTGGGCATAGAAGACATAGGTCGTCACCGCCAAAACAAATGTGCACATGACAAAGATGATCAGTGCGATCGTAAGAGCCTGAACGGGACCTTCTCTTTTCTTAGCCATTATTTTTTACAGTTCAGCCTGTTTTGATGAGGGAAATTCAGGTGGCTCGACTCACGAACACAAACACCGGAAAAAAATTGCTATCCTTAAAATAAACCTAGTGTGGCATCGACAAGATTTCCACGGAGGATCAAGCCTGTGAACGATTGTAGGGTTCATACGGACGGCAAAGGCAAAATGGTGCTGCAGCAAGCCGATTATGAGGATTGGTTCGTTTGTTGAGGCCGGCACCCATTATGGCCGTTTTCTCCGGGCCCGTGAGTTTATGTACTCGATGAGTTCCGGCTCGAGAGAGTCTGGCGTCAAACCAAATGCAGTTTTGAATTCAGCCATCCGGGTCGCTGCGGAGTCTTTCGCAAGCGGTGGTTTTTGCTCGAATTGTGCGATGTATGAGCAAAAGGCCTCTTTTTTCATGGTGGCTAGAAATGAGACAAAGGCCCACGCGTGTGCGTACGCGACGAGTGCTTCTTCCGGGTCGTGAAAGGGCTTGTCGTCCGCAATAAAGCGGGAAATAAGACCTGGTGTGAATTGCTTGACCACTAAGTCAAGTCGGGGTGGGTTGATGGCCCCAATCGATCGCCACCCCCTGGAATTCGAGAGATCAGGCGTTTCAAAGTATGTTGCTATTCCCTCGCTCAGCCAGACTGGAGTTGATGAAAGCCGAACGTGTAGGCCGGCGTTGAATGCAAGTTGATGAGTTGCTTCATGAACAAGTGTTGCAATAAGACTCGAAGCCCGAGGGTTTTGTAAAATCTTGGTACCAACTGAATGAGAAGATTGACTTGCTGTCGTGTCAGTCGAGTCGCTTCCTGTGATGTCATAGGTTGTAATTCGATTCGTCAGTTGGTTGTAATATCCCACAATGCTGTGTGAGGCATCTCCAACTTCTTTTTTGGCTGCACGGTTATAGTCGTTGCGATTCGAAAAAATGATGACTATAAGCGGCTGTTCGGGCTGACTGACATCAAGTCCAGCCTGTGACCAAAAAGCGTGAAAGCCACTGAATAGTCGCTCAAGTAGGGCTGCAGACCAGCGGGCATACCCGAGCGAGGTGTCATAACAAATCACGTAGTGTCGAGTCGTGAGAAATGTAAACCCAGTTGGAAGTTCAGCAACGAGTTCTTGCCCCAACTGGTTTGGGGTAAGGAGGTACTCATCGTTGAGGATTTCACGATGGATGACGCTTTTACCGGGAACAACGTGAAGCAACTGTTGGTTATCCTCGACCAGAAGACTGCCGTCTTGGGCTTCCACAACAAGTTTGCCACGCAGTATGTGTTGAGCACCTTCTGCCGTCTGCTGAGTGACCTTGATTGTGCTGGCGGTTTCTATCTTCAGTTCGGGAGGTGATGAACAGACCTGTGCTGCGAAGACCGCAGCAAAAACAGGTGCTATATAGAAAAAGAAATAGCGTTTGCCCATAAACTGTACGACTTTGTTTCAGAGGAAAAGGCGGACCACTACTGTACCGTACGTCTGCGTTTCTGCTCGAGACTCAATTATGAGAAAGTCGAAGAGGAGGAACACTCTCATTGCGGCGGTCTAGGCAAAGCAGGCGGTTTGATTTCCGGTTCACTAGGCAGCTTTGGTGTTGGTTTAGCATCGAGTGAATGAGTACTTTCCTCCCTCAAGAGTATCAGTTTCTGCACTCTGTTTTTCCAGAGGACTATTTACACAATGTCGCTATGTCTG
>JAUWWJ010000371.1 GCA_030616935.1 Planctomycetaceae bacterium | reverse complement strand
TTCTTGTCATCTTTCGGGGCATTACAAAATCAATGCCAATGAGTCCCATAAGGCTTGCTTCTTCAGCAAGAGCACTCGCGAACTGGAACAACCGTTTATGCGTTTCTTTCTGTAAGCCTGCATTTGAAAGTTCAACGGCACCACAAAAGCTAAACTGCTTGGCTCGACACCACCCACGTCCAATGAGTTGCCGGCAGACACTGAGTACTTCAATCCCTTCTGGGTTAACCAATAAACTGGCGGACATTGGAATACCTGCAACAAACTCTTGCCAGAGTTCACCACTGGCACAAGGCTTCCCACAGAAACCTCCCCATGGTGTAATCCCAGCACCACCAATACTAGCTATTGGTTTTCTCAGATATGTTCCGTCTTTTGGCAAACCAGACGAACTAAAGAAAGTTGCCGGATAGCTGCAGCCGTTTTTGTGAGCTAACTCTTGAACGAAAGCCGGGGCTCTAACCTTTTCCACCGCCTCTGGAACATTTCCTATGAGCGTCCTTGCGGACGACAGCCTGCGGAGAACTTTGACATGGTTTTCCAGACCACCTGTATAAACTACAGGGCTTTCCGGAAATGTTGTCGCGATTGCAGGCAAACCATTCGGGTATTCGTTTGCAGGCACCTGCACCACCCGGCCACAAACCTTTCGAAGATCCTGATCTCCAAAAAGATCAATCGCATTGACCTTGATTCCAAGACGACAGGCCGATGCTGCAAAAGCACGGGCACTAGCACCAATAACAAGCAAATTTGTACACACCCGGCATTGAACCCACAGATTACTACGTCCCGAAAACGTTATCTTGAAGATTGCAAACTTCGCCTCATTGCTGATAACGCTTCCATACGATACCTTTTCGCCTAACAGGATAGTTTATCCTGCGATAGACCATCAGCACTTTTGCACTCGTTTCGAGGAGATCTCGCACATGTCGATGTTTATAGGTGAATCTTTAGCCGGTGATGGCAATGAAGTTGCTCATATCGATTTATTGATTGGCACCAAGGACGGTCCTGTCGGAATAGCGTTTGCCAACGCACTTTCACGCCAGAGCGAGGGACATTCCAACCTGCTCGCAGTCCTGACACCAAATCTTGCTGTCAAGCCTGCCACAGTGATGATTACGAAAGTAACCATCAAGGGAGCAAAACAGGCAGTTCAGATGTTTGGTCCTGCACAAGCAGCAGTTGCGAAAGCCGTTGCGGATAGCGTTGAAAGCGGAGTTATCCCAAAAGATCAAGCCGAAGATCTTGTTATCGTTTGTGGCGTATTCATTCACTGGTTGGCAGAGGATGATAAAAAGATTTATGACAATAACTACAAGGCAACACTTGACTCAATCACTAACGCCATGCACGGCAAGCCTACAGCAGACGAAATGATTGCGGGAAAAGATGCTGCACATCCATTCCGTGGCTTCTAGTGCAAAACGAATGACCTGCAGGCCGATACATTTGGCCTGCAGGTCTCGATCTTCGTAACATGACTGACTAAGCTAGCTTTCTTCCATGAAGAAAATCCTCTTGCAACTTGATGTTGATCCACAGCCCTGCTCATTCGATGCTATTGTTGCTGTTGATGCGGGTGCTGACGTTCTTTTACGACACGGCAACGTCTCACCAGAAAATGTTGTTTCACTGGTCCATGGAGCAATGTTCACCCGCGGAGTATCCGACCTTGCCTCAACGAGTATTTTCCTTGGAGGGAAAAATATCACCCGAGTAGAAGAGATTGCTTCTAAGATTTCGAAAACTTTTTTCAAATCTGTTCGTGTGAGCGTCTTCATTGACCCAGCTGGTGCAAACACAACCGCAGCTGCAACGGTTATTGCAGCGAACCGACATATTTCATTCAAAACCCCGGCTAGGTCAAAAGCGTATCACGCTCTTGTACTTGGTGGCACTGGCCCTGTTGGACAAAGAGTGAGCCGGCTTCTCGCAAATCAAGGAATCGACGTTCATCTTGCCTCACGATCTTTTGAGCGTGCATCCCAACACTGCAAGCTACTCAGCAAAGAATTCCCACTCGCTCATTTTGAGCCTACTTCGATCAAAATGATTGAAAAGGTAATTGGCTCCGTAGATCTAATTGTTTCAGCAGGTAGACCAGGTGTCGAGATGCTTACCGAAGCACAACTTTCACAAGCGATTTCCACCACGGTCTGCATTGACCTCAATGCGGTGCCACCAGCTGGCATAACTGGCATTCAGGCAACCGATGCCGCCCGACAGGATGGTACAAAAATTCTTTACGGCGCCCTTGGCGTCGGAGAAATAAAAATGAAGCTCCATAAGACAGCGATTCAGCGGCTTTTCCAGACCAACGACCAATGGCTCGATGCAGAGCAATTACTCACAATTGGCGAGGATATCGACGTTTCCAACGAACAAATAAGTCAATAAGTGCTGGGAAAAATCGTGACAAAAAGACATACATTTTTGCTCGCCAGCCGGGGATCACAGTAGGCCTACCGCGTTCAAGAGCAGCAATAATTGCTGCAGCTGTAGTCTCTGCCGGCAAGGGACGACCCTGCGACCAGCTGGCCCGTTCACCAGCAACAAGGTTGTCCCAGAATTCTGATTCGGTCGGGCCAAGTATTGCAACATTTAAATCAATACCGAGAGATGCCAACTCTGGCCGCACTGCACCGGAAAACCCATGCAATGCGGCTTTTGCTGCTGCATACCCACCATGCAAGGGCAGCGGATGCACTCCGAGTATCGAACCAATCAATACAACAGCTGGCGCGTCACCATTCTTTAGTAGCGGAAGCGACTTGTACACAAGCTCTACTGGAGCAAAAAAATCAATTTCAAATACGCTCCTCATTGTATTCAACGAAAGCTCTGAGAAAGGTCCGACTGCTCCGGCTCCTGCCGCTGCTACGACCAAATCAATACTGCCAAATGCTACC
>JAUWWJ010000173.1 GCA_030616935.1 Planctomycetaceae bacterium | reverse complement strand
CTCGCCAGACGCTATTCCTTCAGACGTGGCACAGAGATTTTGCCTCAACGAAAGAAAATGTACCGTGCGAATACTCTCTCATTCAAAATACAGTCGCTACCGCCTTGGCTTCACACTCATAGAGCTTCTTGTTGTAATAGCGATTATTGGTGTTCTCGTTGGATTGCTCTTGCCAGCAGTCCAACAGGCGCGCGAGGCAGCAAGACGTTTAGCCTGCAGCAACAACATAAAACAGTTAGTGTTGGCTGTTCATAATTACGCGTCGAGTAAGGGAGGGTTTCCGCCGAGCATGGTGCATACACCTGGTACTGCATTTCCCAGCAACAATGAGTCTTGGGGGATTCATGGCCAGATCTTGCCTTATATAGAACAAGGTGTCATAGCAGAGAAAATCAACCTTGAACAACCGTGGGATGATGGATATCCGGGTGGTGCAGCGGGAACGAATTGGGCGACAGTACGATCAACGAGGATTGAAGCATTTGTTTGTCCAAGCGAGGTACATAACTTTTTTCGAACAAAAGATGGTACTGACTATGTCTACCCAACAAACTATGGATTCAATTATGGAACCTGGTTTATTTACGATCCTGCGACGGGGGATGGTGGTAATGGGGCATTCCATCCAAATTCACATTATAAAGCTAAAAAATTTAGGGATGGATTATCAAAAACCTTGATGGTCAGTGAGGTGAAGGCTTTTACCTCTTATGTTCGCAATACATCGGATCCGGGAAGTACCTATCCTGCTAATTCCCCACCCTCTAATGATTCTCAACTAGCAACTCTCGCCAGTGGCGGCGAGAACAAATTGGGGTCTGCTACAAACAAGAACACTGGTCATACGGAATGGCCAGATGGCCGAGTCCACCACAATGGTTTCACTGCAACATTTACTCCCAACGCAGTAGTCGAATTTGCTGTTGGTGGAGTTTCATATGACATCGATTACAACTCACAGCAGGAAGGCAAAAGTGCTACACAGAAAACATTTGCTGCCATAACATCTCGTAGCTACCACAACGGAGTTGTAAATGCTGGGATGGTCGATGGTTCAATTAGAAAAATCGCCAATGATATTTCGTTGCAAATTTGGCGGGGGCTCGCAACACGTGATGGTGGAGAAGTTGCAAATCCCCCGTGAATTTAAGGTATTAGGCTACAAACTACCAGGAAATAGATAGCGTGGGCGCATCTGTTCAATTCCTTTGGTACTATGATTGGTCCAGGAATTATTGTGATAAAGGTGCTCATCACCTTGAACAAACTCCACCATGATTGGTGTCAATGTTTCAGACAAGCCACCACGCAGTGAAAGTATTGCGTTCATTACACATAGTTTGTCTCATGCTACTCTCACCTTCTCCAGCCTACACAATGGGTGGAGCAGAGCTTGGGAATGAAGCAGGGATCGGAAAGCATGCAGTCCGATTCCATCGTGAAGACCCTCGTCCTTCTGGTGATGTCCCGGCAGGCGTTCGCCCTGAATCAGGATCGTACTCAACACACTATCCACGACGGCGACTTTCCAAGCGTGCCCAAAGAAGACTCAACCGTCGTAGCACATGGACAGTTGTTCCAGAGGACATACTACCACATAGTGGATTACTCATTGAACATCGAAACCTTTCGTATGGGTCAGGAGAACAACATCAACAGTTCGATCTGTATCTTCCGGGCGGGTGCCGCGAAGGAAGACTTCCCCTTGTGATCTGGTTACCGGGTGACGACTGGTCAAGTAGTCCTCGCATCGATTGTCCTCTTACATGGCTCACGCAGCATGGATTTGCTGTCGCAAGTATCAGCTATCGTCCAAGTCAAACACATATTTTTCCCACGCAACGAGATGACTGCTTAGCAGCAATCAATCGTCTCTCTGAAGATGCCGCGATTTGGAGTATTGACCCAACTCGGATATGCCTTGTAGGACAGGCAGCAGGCGCACATCTTTCGATGCTGATTGGTCTTGATCCTGATCAGACGCATAATGATTCCCTCGAAGAGCATGATCTTCCTATGCATCGAATTGCTGCGATCTGTGGTATTTCAACGATTGCACACCTTCCCACTCTTGGAAGT
Source organism: Planctomycetaceae bacterium (assembly GCA_030616935.1). The sequence goes on along the minus strand of JAUWWJ010000173.1, from coordinate 2,939 downwards.
GATTCTGACCGTGCTTCCTCTGCTGCAAGTCGACTTATTGGTGGACCACTGCCTGAACTGCGTGAAGCGGCGTTACGAGCCAGCCCGATCAGTTACGCCTCACGGAATGACCCACCCACATTACTCATTCATTGCAAAAGCGATAAGACTATCCCTGTGAGTCAAAGTGAGCGATTACATGCTGCACTTCTTTCCGCAGATGTTGATAGCACGCTTATCCTTCCTGAAGGTCAACAAGAATCTTTGACAGAAGACGGAACCGTTGGCCAGACAGTGCTCAATTTTTTAATCCGAACACTTGATACTGACATTGATTCGATCATTGTGACGGGGAAAACCACCCAGATCGATCTGGAAAATAAGCCAAATCGGTCTTGAGAGTTTTCTCAAAAATCACGACGCTCTTTTTTTTCAACAGCAGAGTGTTTGAGTATGATGTTCCCCGGTCTTCAATTGAGTCGCCGACAATGGATCCAAACGGCTGCCGCTACTACATGCGGTGTTACCGGTGGACTCCTAGCAGAATCTTTTCTGGTAACGCCACAATCGCTTTCTCAGACGCATCTCCACATTGGAACGCCCTCATTATCGGGTCATCGAGCTCTGCGAATTGTTCAACTCAGTGATCTGCATCTCCATGATATTGGTCAGTTGGAAATACAACTTCTTGAGGCTGTCACAGCTTCCGAGCCGGATGTAATTCTGCTGACGGGCGATACGCTCAGTCATAAAAATGGCATGCAGCCACTATCCGAATTTTTAGAGAGGCTTCCACCAGCATCTCACCAACTTGCGATCATGGGGAACTGGGAATACAACGCCGGATTCACACCATCGTCATTCAAGGATTTCCTGACTCCGTTTGGGTTTCAAGTCTTGACGAATGAGTCGTATAATTTGGAACACGATACCAGTATGTTGAAGATCACCGGGTTTGATGATCTCCTTGCAGGTCGACCAAAGCCTCTTCGTACCGAAAAGAATGACGATGTGGATCAGCATCTTGTGCTGGCACATTGTCCAGGGACTCGTGATCTTTCTCAGAAACTTCTTGCAACTCCTCCAAGTCTCATTCTCAGTGGCCATACGCATGGGGGTCAGATTGCTCCATGTGGCTTCCCTCTCATTACGCCTCAAGGAAGTGGGAGCTATGTCTCTGGATGGTACTGCAACAATGGACCGCCAATGTATGTTTCACGCGGTATCGGCACCTCGCTTCTTCCTCTTCGACTCGGTTCACTGCCCGAGCTTGTTGTTCTTGACTGGCATCTAAAACAACTCGATTCATAAGTGAGTCTAAAAACGAGTTCCTTGTTTGTGGGCCGTGTAGTCGATACAGTCAGCACAAGGAGCCTCTTTTTCCCCCTTTGTGCAGTCGTCCTCTCTGAACAGTCGATAGTTCTTCCCGCGGGGAACGCTTCCTGTTCACGTTCCCGTGAATGTATGTCCTGTGCCTGGCAGAAGACGCGATGAAATGGCTCAACCATATCGTGTCACTCCGGGTGCGGAACGAATATCTAGAAGTTCCTTCTTTCGTACTCACAACCTAATCATCGTTCATCAGCAAAGAGATCAAGTAAAAACCTATGGAAACTTATCTACGCGACATCAATGAGACTGCTCTCCTCAGTGCAGCCCAGGAAAAACAACTGGCTGTTCGGGTTCAAAAAGGTGACCCTGCTGCACGTGATCATATGGTCAGGGCGAATCTCCGCCTTGTTGTCAATATTGCTCGTGGCTATTCAAACCGTGGGCTTCCGCTTTGCGATCTCATCGAAGAAGGAAATCTTGGTCTCATGCGAGCCGTCGAAGGATTTGACCCGACTGTTGGCACGCGGTTTAGCACATACGCCAGTTACTGGATCAAACAATCAATCAAGCGAGCACTCATTAATAATGGGAAGACCATTCGAATTCCTGCGTATATGGTTGAGATTCTGTCGAAGTGGCGGCGAGCTTCAATCCGTCTCCTCGATTCACTGGGTCGAACACCCACACCTGAAGAAGTAGCTCGCATGCTCGGCTTGGCTCGCAAAAAGCTTCCAATCATCAAAAAAGCAATGCAGGTTCATCAAGCTGGTCCGCAAACTGATCAGACAGAAGGTGGGTGGTCGCTTGGGGATATCATCCAAGATCAAAATGCTCGATGTCCTGCCGACGTCATGCTTGATGAAGACACGCTCCAGTATGTATTGAAACGTATTGATGAACTTGAGGACCGAGCTGCATCTATTGTTCGAATGCGGTTTGGACTTGAGGGTAAAGAGCCAATGACATTGAAGGAGATTGGCAGCATCCTGGGGCTTACTCGAGAGCGTGTTCGACAGATTGAATCTGAGACCTTGGCATCACTCGCTGCTGAAATTGAGGGTGTTCCACGAGCAACCATTTCAATTCGTCCTACGAGACAGTTGCGGCGAGGTGCATAAACCAGATACCCTCTGTCTATGAATTTAAAAAAACATATCCGCGACGTGCCCGATTTTCCAAAGCCAGGCATACTCTTTCGTGACATTACTCCGCTGCTTGCAAGTCACGAAGCATTTGATGAGTCGATACAGAAGTTAGCCGAACCGTGGCAGAATACGTCTATTGATGCGGTTGCTGCTGTTGAAGCCAGAGGGTTTCTCTTTGCCGGACCTCTCGCGCTGAAACTTGGTGTTGGTTTGATTCCGGTTCGTAAGCCTGGAAAATTACCAGCTGATACGATTAGTTACCAGTATGAATTAGAGTACGGTACAGACACTCTTGAAATGCATAGTGGGATTCTGACATCACACTCACGTGTGTTGATCATCGATGATGTGCTGGCTACAGGTGGCACAGCTGAAGCCTGTGTCAGTTTGATAGAATCTGTGCATGCAACGGTGGCAGGATGCTCCTTCCTCGTTGAACTTGAGGGTTTAGGAGGACGCGAGCGATTAGGTGACCACCGAATT
>JAUWWJ010000044.1 GCA_030616935.1 Planctomycetaceae bacterium | reverse complement strand
GATTCCATATCACTTGAACTACTCAACGTATCAGTAAAACCACCAACGGCAGAACTCACACCGATAACAGTTCCGAGAAACCCTAGAATCGGAATTGCCCAGATGAAAACATGGAACATCGTGTAACTTGAGTCAACACTACCAGCATCTAGATCTGACTGACTCGAAAGCATCGTAGCCGTATCGGCCGCACTCTTTCGGACACGAAAATGCTCAAGGCCTCGCACACATCGAGTTACCAGAAAACTACCAACAGCATTTTTTGGAAGTTCACTAATGTATTCAAGAAACTTGTCAAGATTTCTTTCTGTGATCTTCTCTCCAATTTCACTCGGTAGAACATCAAACAACATTGCTCGCTGCTGGCGGCGAATCTTGCGAAGCTTGCCAACAAGCATGGTTGCTGCCCAGAAAAACAAGAATACTTCTGTATATGGAACCCACTGACCGGTCGCCATAGTCGAACCTTCTCCACCCATAAAGAGACGCCCCAGGTATGAGCGATCATCTTTGGGTCCAGCAAAAGGCAACAGTAGAAGATAGAAGACAACCGTAGCTGCCAGACCAAACAGGGCATAGAGTCCTACATTTACATTCGTATTTGCTGTGACAGACAGTACTCGAGCCCTTGCGACTGACTCTGCCGATTGCGCGGCTCCACCATCTTTTGCTGACTGACCCGCTTTTGTATCCGCTGCTAATTTTTCAGGACGTTTGACAGTTATCGAACTGCGACAATGAGGACAGCGTGCGGTCTTACCAACAAGTTCGTCACGAACTTTGAGGCTTTTATCACAGTCTGGGCAGGACATTGTGAAGTACATTGAAATATTCTCACAAAATTACGGCGTACTGAAGAAAGTGTGCTCATAAACAGTACGACTCGGAAACAAAATCACACGAGCAACGGCACCCCAACAAGTCGTTCCAAATCTACCTAATCAGCCTATCGCGACCCGTAAAGCAAAGCAACTCATCTGAAAACGACTGCTACCCATTCACTTTCGACCATGCGTGGCTTTTTGCACTTGCAAGCACAGCATCACACACTCTTTGTGTTTCAAGTGCATCACGAAAGGTTGGGTGACACGGTTCACCCTTTGCGTAGCAGGTCAAAAAATCAGCAACCTGATGGACAAATGAATGCTCATATCCAATCGCCAACCCTGGCACCCACCAGTTGCCCATATACGGGTGCTCCCCGTCTGTAACATGGACACTCTTCCAGCCACGTTCTGGACCTTCATCACTATAGTCGAAGACTTCTAAACGATGGAGGTCATGAAGATCCCACTTCAAACTCATGTTTTCACCGTTGATCTCAAATGTATAGAGCGCCTTGTGACCACGTGCATATCGCGTGCTCTCAAAAAGACCAAGTGAACCATTTTCAAAATGACAAAGAAATGAGCAGGCGTCATCAATTTCAACTGGCTCTTTCTTGCCAGTCAGTTGATGCGTTCGTTCCTTGACAAAGGTTTCGGTCATGGCAGTTACATCAGAAACTGATCCATTCAGCCAGAGAGCAGTATCAATACAGTGGGCAAGCAGATCACCCGTGACACCACTACCTGCGGATTTTGCATCAAGTCTCCACAGTGCTGCACCACCCTGAGGCAGATCAGCATTGATTGTCCAGTCCTGCAGAAAATTAGCTCGGTAGTGAAAAACTCGGCCCAGCCGGCCGTCATCAATTAATTGTTTTGCAAATGTCACCGCTGGCATTCTTCGATAGTTGTACCAAACCGTATTTGGTACACCTGCCTGCTCAACAGCAGCGCACATTGTCTCGCCTTCAGCGGTATCCATTGACAGAGGCTTTTCACATAAAATCGCTTTTCCATGTTTGGCTGCTTCGATCGCGATATCGGCATGAAGATTATTCGGCGTACAAATATCAATTGCATCAATATCATCAGAGGCAACAAGTTTCCGCCAATCATTTTCAACACGTTGATACCCCCACTTCGTGGCGAAGGCTTGAGCTTTCTCAGTGTCTCGTGCAGCAACAGCCTGAAGAACTGGTTCGTACTCAAGGTCGAAAAAATTCTTCACTCGGTTATAGCCATTGGAGTGTGCACGACCCATAAAGCCGTAGCCAATCATGCCAATACGAAGTGGTTTTGCCATCAATATCGTCCTTTCAAAATCTATTTAATTCCAACCATGTGCATCACGCACGGCAATCATTGTCTTCAAAATTGTGTTCCATGTTGCTGGATCTTCGAGCGTTTCATTCGGAAACATACAGCCGTCCCAGCAGATGTGTTCAATGCACCGAGAAGAAGCATCTTCAAGCCAGTACCCAGAACATTTCACAATGTCGAGTTTTCCGTTGGGGTCGTCTGCTGGGCAGTGTTTCCCAGTTTTATCGTGTGAACCTGCCCCATGAATTTCGCCATCGTTCTGTGCAACATGAAAATCAATAGTCCACGGCCGCAATTTGTCAGTCATCTGCTTATACGCAGCGTAGAACTCTTCAGTTCCACAATCTGAGTTGACCAAGGCATGCTCGGGAGCGTTACAGCCGAGCATATAAAGATATGTGTGCGCCAAGTCAGCTTGGAACCCAAGTGTTTCCGGCATGCCAACTCCCTCAAGAACATCCAGCATGTCGCGCCAGGAATGCATGCCGGCCCAACAGATCTCTCCCTCTGCGGCAAGCCTCTGCCCATTATCGGCAGCAATGCAAGCAGCCTCTTTGAAGGTCTCAACTATTCTTGCAGTACCTGCCTTGGCATCTTCTCGCCACTTGGCAACACCAAACTCGGCTGAATCTATACGGATGACGCCGTATTTTCTGACTCCGTGCTGCTCAAATACTCTGGCGATACGACACGCCATTTTCACCGCTGACAAAAACTTTTCTCGTGACTCAGCATCGCCCATTGCAGAATCGCCAACTGTGCCTGGCCAAACTGGTGCAACGAGTGAGCCGACTGCAAAACCATAACTCGCAATTTTATCAGCGATCTTGAAGAGTTCATCATCGGTCGCTTCAGGATTGGTATGGGGTAAGAAAAGAAAATAGTCGATACCGTCAAATTTCTGGCCATCGACTTCTGCCGCTGCTGTCAGTTCTAACATTCGGTCCAACGATATCGGTGGCTCCTGACCTTCATCAGTGCCCTTCCCAACAAGGCCTGGCCACATCGCGTTATGAAGTTTTGGACTCGCGTGAGACATCTAGGTTTTCCTTCCATTCATGGGCAAAGTTTCGTGGCCAGCTGAATCCAAATAGCGAAGTGCTGCCAGCGATTCAGGACCTGTATTTCCAACTGGATAGCCATCTGCTGTAGTCATTAATCTGAATACCCCTACGTCAACGCGAATCTAAAGTACGCTACAGACGTACGTTGTACGACCCGGCGTCGAGTGCTGCAAGGAGTAGAAGGCCTTGTTTCTTGCGCTTTTAATACCAAATAGCGTGCCATTATCACCAGTACCGATAAAAACCTGAGACTTGAAGACATTCAGACCAGTTTATCGGCTGGAGGAATATCTTGGTATCTCATGCTGCAAGACTGAAAAAATCCATTAACTCAAGGAAATAAAATGGCCAAAGATCTTGAGGGCTCACCATCTGACATATATGCAGCTGTTTTTGACCTGGATGGTCTGCTCGTGAATACAGAGGAACTCTATCAGGATGTGGGAACCGAGTTATTAAGACGTCGTGGAAAAACTTTCGATGCCGACCTTCTCGATGCAATGATGGGACGTCCTCAGCAGAAGGCATTGTCCATTATGATCGAATGGCATGGGCTGGCTGATACTGTTGAAACTCTTGCGAGTGAAACGAAAAATATTTTCCAAACTCTTCTTTCCACACGACTCGCACTCATGCCGGGTGCAAAAGAGTTGATTGAACACATTCGGCTACTGGATATCACTCTCGGTGTTGCAACAAGCAGTGGGCCAGAATTCGCCCTCGATGTTCTCACCCGCATTGGCCTCATTCAAAACTTTACTTTTATCCTGACATCAGCTGATATCAGTGCGGGAAAACCCGATCCTGAAATCTATCTTTTAGCTGCAAAGAAAGTTGGTACTCAAGCCAAGCACATGCTTGTCTTAGAAGATTCCGAAAATGGATGCAAAGCTGCTGTTGCCTCAGGTGCAATCACCGTAGCTGTCCCATCAGGCCACAGTCTCCGGCATGCTTTTCCTGGTGCGGAGATTATTGCCTCATCTCTTGCCGATCCTCACATTTATGAGTTACTTGATTCTCGCACTAACAGAAAAAGTGCTGGCAAAGCCTGATCTACTTTTTCTTTTCTTTACCGGTCGGCTCGGGATTCATCACATCGAACAGGTTCCTACGTTTATTCCACGATCGTCTGACCTGTGATCGAATCTTCCAGATCGACACATTATCGAGCTCAACCGTTCCATCCTTTGGTCCCGCAAGGCCGAGCCCATTGCCACCACTGGAGTTCGCCTTTGCCAGACATTCATGCTTGACGTACCAGACTGGTCCATCAACAAACTGAATCACAAACTCATCGCCCTTGAGTTCTGCCAATGCGTGATACCATTTTCCGGGCACGTATTGAAAATCGTCTGACTCTGCTACTTTGAGCGTCTCGTGGTCAACGATTATAAAAGAACCTTTGTTACTAAACTTGACTCGACAGACATGGTGACCAAATTCAACGAAGGGAACGATGTCAGATTCCTCACCACCGACGAAGCGAAAAGAAAAACCTGCAAGAAACTCTGGTGGAGTGACCGGCACACTCACACGGGGCTCATATCCATAATGGTGTGATCGACTTGCCTGATATTCCTCCGAAGAGGGTCGGCCTCGCAAGACTCCGTCTTCTACAGACCAACGCGTACCCTGTCGGTTCTGCCAGTTCGTTTTCTTGACTGGTCCACTTTTCGAAAACGTTTCCTGCAACACACTCTTGTCGGGAATTACCATAAGTGGCTGCAGTGTGTCCCAATCCGCTGCCAAACAGGCTGGCAACCCAAAAACCAACCCCAGGGTTACAAGCAACATTCTGATTGAGCACATTTTCATCACTGTTATTCCTCTTTGGTCCACCTTGTTTATCTACTCGAGTTGTTCAGAAACACGTCTCTCTCAGACAACGATGCGGGAATCGCTCCTAATTGCAGATAGGTTCCTTTACCGCCTCACTTTACCAAATGACTTCATGTCATTGAGTACTCAGCCCAAGACTCTGCGAGCGTGCAGAGAATTCTGGTGCATACCGGCTGCGAATGGTCGCGAAACCACTTGATGATTGCCCTCGGTGTGCAACACGCAATGAATACTCAAGAACGTGAGTCCCTTGAGGTAAACGTTCGAAGAAAAACTGTGTACTTGCGTCTCTGGTTACCTGATACCAGCCAACACCATCTGCCCAGCGCCAGCCCGAAAGGACGTCGATTGGCTCTGTCACACTCGGCCGGTGGTCTGTGAGTTCAAGAAACTCGTATGTTCGATCACTTGTGATTTTTAACCGCACAACAAGTTCTTCACCCACGCTCACTTTTTCTATGGCCACCACTGGCTCAAGAACTGGACCTGACTTCGTCATTGTTTTAGTAAAAAGTTCTTTCGTAACTGCTAGCTCTTCTCGGCCAGATGCCTCGACATTCTCAATGTGATCAAGATACTGCCAGTGAACCCCGCCGAACCCCAATCCACCACCCTCAACTTTCTGAAATGTTATTTCTGCCATTGATGGCGTAATTTCTTTTCGCACAAATCTGTTCTCAAAAAAACCGGTGCCTGGTTCTACTTTGCTTGCTCCATCCTCACCGGGCTTGACCGCCTCCCCGCCAACTGTCACCTCGAAGGATGATGAATCACCAAGAAGATCGTCCCCTCGACCAAGGAGCACGCCGACAGCATTTGCAGTAGCAGGACTTCCTGCCCAACGGCTTGTTCTCTTCTGCTGTATAAGCCAGGCTTTCATTGCTTCAACTGATTCAGCGTCACCAACAATTTCATCAAATGCCTCAATCATGAGCGACTGTGTTTCAATAGGCGCCTGAGCCCAACTCCACCACCACGGATGTCGGTTTCGCCACCACATGCCTTGCCAATTGGCTTCGCCACGATCAGCGGCCTGCTCACCTCGTGGCCCACCAACAGCTCGTTGTTTAAGGCTTTCAATAATCGACTTCGCTGTTTCACGCTCCCCACCACGAAAAAGTGCAATAGCCAATTGCCCCTGACAACGATTATTTGAGAGTTCCGTCCAACTCTTTTGTCCTACCCGCATGCACCATGCATGGGCTTCAGCCGCCTCCCCGGCAGGTGGAGCATCGGCCAGGAAAAAACTTCTTGCATAGAGAGCGAATACACCGAGCTGAGTGAGCACTGGCTCTGAGGCCAATGCCGCATTCCCAGCTTTACGAGCACGCTCCTGGCGCTGGTCAGCCAAGCGCTTTTCTTCAATAAGACGAGCGTCGATCCATGGCAAAGTAGATTGCGCGAGAGCCATATCAATCGTGACACCATTGGCGCGAAGTCGACCAAAGCCCGAAACAATAGATAGCGTAATCGTGTCACTGGAACGACCTCCCGGAAACCACGGCCACCCTCCGTCAGGATTCCGCAGGCTACTGAGGCGTTCAATTGCTAAAGAAATCTCAGACCGGACACGGTTGGTATCAAAAAGATTTGCAACGCGAGCCCTCGCCTCAGTTTCACTCGTGGCATCACGAACCCATGGTGTCTCTGCGAGAAGAGTCTTCACGAGAACTTCATTTTTCTCAAGCGGACTTTTCAGGGTGTTTGTACCGCGCCATTGATCAAAGATTTTTTCAATTCGTGGATCACTTGTAACAAGGTGCTTTGCATACGCATTTGCATACAGTCGATAGAAAAGTGCATCAATGCTTTCATCACTTCGTTCCATCAAGTAAGGAAGAGCCATGACGGCATACCATGCTGGGTTTGATACAGCCTGAATAGCCAGTGACTCGTTCTCGATAGCAGATGATCCCTCTTGCTTGCTCTCTAACAGTTTTTGTAATACGACCGTACGTTGCTCACCACCACGCACCGTAATGGGAATCGTCTCCGTAACGAGCACTTTTCGAGGCAGCACAGGTAGTGTCGCTTCCTCTCCATCAGAAAGACGACGGGCTGATCTAGTCGTTGTTCCTGTCGCACGATACCGGAGGACATCTATTCCGTCGGTGATCGACACCGTAAAAAAGACTGCCTCGGATGCTCCCGCTGGCAAATCAAAAGACTGTTCCTTGGTATCTGTTATTAGTTCATCGCGGTTATCATTTGTGCGTGCATCAAACAGAGCGAACCGCACTGTTCCCGACATTCGTCCGCTCGATGTATTGCTCACTTTGACTGGAATCTGGACACTATCGCCTTCGCGTAAAAACCGAGGTGGCATTGGCTCAACCATCAAGTCCTTTGATGTCACACAGGTATCAAAGAGTGTTCCACTTCGCATCTGCTTATCGTGTGCAAGTGCTTTAAATTGCCAGGTTGTCAGCGTGTCAGGCAAGACAAACTCAAGCGTGACACTTCCGGCCTCATTCGAAGTGAGTGTCGGCATGAAAAAAGCAGTTTCTGCCATATTGCTACGCAGTGGCGGCGAAACTGCACCATTGGCTCCCTGAGAATTCTCATCCGTGCTTTCTCTTTGTTTTTTTTGGGTAACGGAATTTAGCGACGTTTCTATGTCTGCACTCGCATCTTCCATCATCATTTCATCAGAGGCAGAAAAAGCCACTGCCCCTTTCGCCATAGCTCCCTCAGGTGCCGCCATTGATGCCGTGGGCATACTTCGCATTCTTGCAAAACCTCCACCCCCCAACATGCCTCCGAAGCGACCGTCGACTGGTGATCCAAAGGGGCGACGGAACCGATGATACGAGATACGGACACGTTGATGATCTCGTGCCCACGCTCCACGAATCTGCTGCATCGATCTCACCGCATTGGTGAACTTCAGCTGCCAATGACTCGAATCCCGTGCGAAGAGCGCAAGTGTTGGCCATTGGTGTGATGCGAGTGCATCGAGTGATTGGTCGTAAAGCGTTGCCGTCATCTCTGCAAGGGCGGCTCGTGCTGGACCAGTAAGTGGATCAGCCTCTGTGCGAATGGTCGCATGCCAGACTTGCTCCGTTGCAGGCTCCAATCGTCTCGTGAACTGTTCCCATTCGATAGATAACTTTTTATCCGTCCATGGCACATCAACTCGTTGCGATTCTTGATAGAGGCGACCCTCACGAACCATCCATGCACGAAGTGTGACACCACCACGATGAGCATCTTTTATCTTGAACGAAATTGGTGTCTGTGTTCGTTTATTATTTGTCCAAAAACGTTCTAGCACACGGCCTGACTGGACGATCTCGACCAACAAACTGCCTTGCTCGTATCCAGTTCCCACAATTGCATGTAACTCATCTGCAACGTCAACTGTCGACTTTTCAACTCGTACTACAAACGGCTTCTTAATTTCATATTTTTTTGCCTTGGGGTTCAGCACTTCAACGAGTTGTGTTGCCCTGACTTCAGGGCGGTCTTTTGTTGCCGGGATCGTAAATGTCGCTCGGTAGATACCGGGGTGGAGCTGCACCGTAGTCTGGCCTTTACCGGTGGAGGCATCCGTCACAATTTCATTGGCTACTATCTCTTTTCCATCGGCCCATGTTTTTGGATCATCATCTTGTGGATCGGGGAGAACAGTTGCTCCTCTACTTTTTTGTCTTCGCAACACGTCATATGGAATCTCACGAGCTGTGAGATCTGGCCTGGCAACACGCTTTGGCTGGACTAATTGATTGATTCGTAGCGTCCCAGACACCCCTCGGGGCGCGGCATCAAGCGATAGGGTGGAAACATGAATTTCGACTAAAGCTGTATTCTCATCATTGGTGACCTGCCAATCACCAACATCGAGGGTTGCTTCCACATCGACATATCCAGCAGAAACTCGCGTATCGGCTGACCGTGTTTCACCACCCGAATCAGTCACATCAGCAGTCACGTGATATGTGAATATCGGAAGCGATTCCGGTGGTGACACTCGATCAGGTACAGCTGGAAACGTAATGGTGAACGTTCCAT
>JAUWWJ010000090.1 GCA_030616935.1 Planctomycetaceae bacterium | reverse complement strand
GGAAGGTTTTGGTTTTCTGTCCCTAGACCGTATGACACCCAATACCCTGCTGAGGGGCGAACAAGCCTCCCATCGCCACAATTCATAAGGAGCAATTAGGGCTCGTGATTGGGCACGTCTGCGTGCATTGATCGAACAACAAGTAATCGATCAGCATGGCGAGCCACCGATGGGAAAAGTTCGCTGACCGGCAGTCCACTTTCTCCGTGTTGTTGAAATTGAAACGGTGACGGTAATGCCGCTCCTGTTCGTCGCTCCGTTTTCAATGATCCGGGGATTTCACGACCAGCATATTCTTCAAGTTTTGGCTTCGGGTCAAATGTATCGATATGACTTGGGCCACCATTTGCAAAAATATGAATGACCGCTTTTGCACGCGCAGGAAAGTGTGGGCGACGTGCCGCAAGTGTATGTGGATTACGTTGATTCAGAGTCGACGGATTCGCACGAAGACTCTCTTGAAGAACTGTTGAAGCAGCCATCCAACCGACACCAAGGCCAGAACGCTTGAGCAGTTCTCGCCTTGAAAAATCTCGAAATAGATAGTTGGAGTTCATAATCTCAATCCTCTTCGAATGTATTGATTAATCAACATATTGAAATTCAGCTGTTGCCAGCAGTGCTTGAGCAAGTTGCGGCCAAACACCAAAGTCACCTGATGGTGAACCTTTTGCTCTTTCTATCCCATCTTGTACTCTTTGAACCTCATCTCTTCGAGGATTTCGAGCGAAGACAATTTCCCAAAGCTGTTCGATACGTGCTTGAGTATTGGATTCGTCTGGCAATCGCTCAGCCACTTTCTTTGCTGCGTCAATAACGAGTGGGGAGTTCAGCATGACAAGACCCTGCTGGGGAACCAGCGTAGCAGGCCGAACATGGACTGCCGTATCTGGGTTAGCAATATCAAACGCCCTCAAAATCCCAGGCACATCCTGTCGATCAACCCAGCTATAAAGCGTTCGCCTCGCACCGTTACTTGGGTCAAGCGGATTTATGCCCGGGCCACCACGTGGGCTGAGCTGGAGAGTACCTGCAGCCACGAGAAGGCTGTCTCGCCAAGACTCCCACGAAAGACGCCGACGACGAGATCGGCTGTAGTACGTATTCTCTGGGTCCCTCACTAATGCTTCTGGCTGTGCAATTGATGATTGCCGCCAAGCCTGACTCAAAATGATCTCTCGATGAAGCCATCGTGCGCTCCATTTCCCTTCATCAATAAATCGTCTTGCAAGGTCATCGAGTAATTCCGGATGGGATGGAGGCTCGCCCCGCAAACCAAGATCTCCCGGAGTAGGGATAAGACCGTGACCAAAATGATGAGTCCATGCCCAGTTCACAAAGACACGAGCTGTGAGAGGATTTTCAGGATTGACAATCATTCCTGCAAGATCCCGGCGGCCACTTGATTGTTTGTCAACAAGCTCCCCGCCGAGGATCTGAGGAACCCGCCGGTCCATCTTTTCTCCTCGCCTCCCTGGAATCCCCCGTAAGAAGACAAAACTCTCAGTCGGTTTGGCTTTATCAACAAGCACCATGGCACGAGGAGGACCACCCGGTGCGTCTGCCTGATGCGCAAGCATCTTCCTCTTTCTTTTGCTGTGTTCGTCTCGCTCTGATCGCTTCGAGACACTCTTCCACTCATTTTCCAGAACAACAAAGGGGGTTCCTACTTTGCCAAATACTAACCAGATCGAATGAAGATCTTTTGAATCCTTAATTCGACTCTTCACTTCTTCATTTCCACTATCAGCAACTCTTGCAATAAGACGGCCGTATGCAGCTGCAAGATCTTTCAGTGAACGAGGCTTTGTAGAAATAAGTTCCTGCTCAACGCACATATTGAGATTAGGAATAGAACTAATACATTGATTCAGTATCCCACCAGCATCAGCTGCAAACATATCATCAGGTACTTTAGAAAGCTGAACCCAAGGCCCAAGAATAGGATGAGAAGGATTCTTGGCACGAAGAAGTCTCTCCAGTCGCCCAAGGATGAGAGGCCTTATCTCATAACCATCCTGCATTAGCGGCAATCTTCCATCCTTCTTTTCTGATGGCCGAGCAACTTCGGTCAGATAATCTGCTGCATGGGCAACCGCCTCTCGAAGGGCTCGGTCATAGATTGCCTGTTCATGGTCAACAAGGTTCTGCTCAAGTTCTGCCATCTTTTCAGCAAATGCTTTGGCTTCTTGAGTCTGCGGGGGCTCTCCAATAATTGGCAATTCTTCAGGCGTTTCAGTACTGGCAAAGATGCCATGAAGAGCATAGTAATCGTCGATGCCGACTGGTTCATACTTATGATCATGGCAGCGAGCACAGGCAACAGACAGCCCCATCAGCCCACGAGTCACAAGATCTATTCGATCATCGATAATGTCATGAACATTGCCCCGAAAGGTTCGCCCAACTGTCAGGAAGCCAAGTGCTGCAAGATCTTTTTTTGGTACCTCGGGTGTTATAAGGTCGGCTGCCACTTGCAGTGTGACAAACCGGTTATATGGCAAATCATCATGAAACGCTTGCACGACCCAATCCCGATACGTCCATGCAAATGGACTCTTATTTGACTGTCCACCAAAGGCATAACCAATGGTGTCCGCATAGCGAGCGAGATCAAGCCAATGGCGAGCCCAGTGCTCCGCATGCTCTGCAGAATTAAGGAGACGCTCTGCATACGCACGGTACGCAGTCTCAGTAGGATTTGCTGCAAATGCTTCAACATCATTGACAGAAGGAGGGAGACCCGTGAGATTGTAGGAAAGCCTTCGAATGATCGCATAGGGCGACGCTTCCTCGGCAGGCTGAATCCCTTGTTCAAGCATCTTCACGGCAAGAAACCGATCAATTCGATTCCTCGACCAGTTCTCACGAAGGCGAGCCGGCAACTCTTCAGGAAAAGCTGGTGGTTCATAACGAAGGATCGGCTGAAATGACCAATGTGATTTCTCTGCCGATGCAATTCTCTCCGAAATAGACTCACTTCCATTTGAGAGTGGGTCTTTCTCCGACCCTGCCCCACTCCAAGGAACACCACGCTTCACCCATTCTTCAAGTATTTTTATTTCTTCTGCAGTAAGTTTCTCATCGGGTGGCATAGCAATGTCACCACGAGACTTAATGACTGTGATAATCTTGCTCGCATCAATATCACCAGGCGTGACTATGATTCCAACATCACTACCTTTTAAAACGGATTGATGACTATCCAGCCTGAGTCCTGCCTCTGAAATCTCTTCCGAGTGGCACTCATAACATTTGGCAACCAGCAGTGGACGCACCTTTGTCTCAAAGAAGCGTTCGTCATCAAAAACGCTTGCTTTCGACCCAACTGAAAAAGTAGCACCCGCCAGCAGACTCACTGAGAAGGCTATTTGGATAACTGGTCGTTTTTGAAGTGGATACACTCTTTTTCCTACATGAATAAAACCCGGCTTAACTCATCTTCATTCATACTAATCTCCTTCACCGGGCAAGTCTTACTTCCAGTTCATATTTGTTTAAAAACAAGTATTTTAAGCACGAACGACACGCCTCCACATCAGCTGAACAAAGGGGGTATAAGACAGCTACTAAGTTCATGCGTCTTCTGAATAGACAAAGTGATACCAGAGGAATCAAGCAAGCACCCGTTCACAGGACTTCAATGACAATGAAGCCCATAACCGATTGTCATACATTGATTCTGCGGTCACCCGTGAATGTGTTTTAGTAGCTACCCCATGGGCCTCGAATTGCATGAATACCAAATTGCACGGTATCACTCGGGTGTTGAGGTGTTGGCATAAGTGGACGAGACCCTGGCACATAGGCGGCACCGGGGTATGGCTTGCGATACTGCTGATAGAGAGGCATCACGCGCGAACTCGGTACACCCCAACTATATTCACTCACGAACTCTGCCGTTGGTGGCACGACCAATGGCACAGGTCGCCCGACGTCTGGGTTATACCAACCACTATGCCAACTCTTGTTTCGACCTCTTAGAAAATATCGTTTTTCTGTCGCTCGGTGGCCTCCAGCCTCAACGGCCTGCAGAAAAGTGACCATGATAATGGCTGCCATTATCACACGGCTGAGCAGTAGAAATTGGGAGGTCTTCATTAGTCAGTTTCTTTCGCTAGTTAGTAGAAATCACACTTCGTAATTCTGGGTTACCACCAATAGGCATTAGTAACATTTCGCGTACCCATCGCTCCGGAACAGCGTACGTACCGCCGTCGGTGCTGATAGAGAAACTCATGAGGCATAAATGGTGGGTACGTCACCCATGTATGACCAACACGAGCTGGCACAGGTTGTGGTGAAACGTAGAGTTGTGCTCCCACACCAGGATATGGACCTGGAGGAATCGGGGGATAGTAATAGTTCGAAAAAACATCTGGTACTGGAGCCTCGACACCCCCATTTATTGGGTTGGCATGAACAGCCTGTGAAAACAATCCCGCAGTGATGACAGCACACAGCGTCATGGCAAGTCGGGTTCGTCGAGCACTCATTGTTTTTTCTCCATAAAAGCTGTCATTTCGTCACTTTGAACGCCTGCAAAAGCCCTCTCACGCACCAGAGACCGGCGATCAGAAATCACAGGACGGCCCTCCGTGGCCCTTACCCGTAATCCATCACGATCCCTCCAGGGAAGAGATTCCCCCTGAAATCGCTTCGGCATACCCGCCCCAGTAGCATCATGGGGACACCTGCGAAGCCGTTCCAATAACCCCACGGATAAAGTCTGCCCCGGCAGACCTATCGGTACGGTTGGATTTTGAACAGGAAATATCACTACACTTTGCCTCACTTACCCGGACCACCGAATTCCGGGCTTCATTCCAGTCGAATCTCCAAATTTGTAGAACTATGGCCGCTTCTTCAACAAGAACCAAGAAAAAGAAAAAAACAAAAGCCCGTTCCTCTCGTGACACTGCGACCCAAAAGAGTTCGGCCTCGGTAGCAGAGGTAAAAAGACCACGAACAAAACGGCGAGCCACTGCTCAGAAACTCGCAACCGGACAGCGAGATATTTCAGTCAGTGAGTTCTTTGCAAAGAACCGTCACTTACTCGGCTTTGACTCTCCAAGAAAAGCGCTGCTGACGAGTGTCAAAGAGGCTGTCGACAACTCACTCGATGCATGTGAAGAAGCAGGCATCCTTCCAGAAATCTGGGTCCGTATTGATCAGGCCGGTGAAACCGGGAATCGGTTTGCTGTAAGCGTCCAAGACAATGGGCCCGGTATCGTTCGAAAACAGATACCTCTTATCTTTGGAAAGCTTTTGTATGGTTCGAAGTTCCATCGTTTAAGGATGAGTAGAGGACAACAAGGAATTGGAATTTCCGCTGCTGGAATGTATGGGGTACTTACAACAGGCAAACCTGTAAAGATTATTTCAAAGACCTCTCGTAAGGATCCTGCTCACTACTACGAACTACGCATCGACACAAAAACAAACCAACCTGAAATCCTTAATGGTCGAGGTGCCGGTGTTGATATTCCACCCGGCAAGGCTGGTGATACCATGATGCACAAGCGTGGAATTGAATGGGTCGCAAAAAATGACCTCGACGAGGACACCGAACATGGCACCCGTGTCACCATCGAGATGGAGGCAAAATTCCAACGCGGTCGTGGCAGTGTTGAGGAGTACTTGGAGCAAACGGCAATTGCCAACCCTCATACACGTATTCATTTCCAAGGGCCAGATGGGAATGAGCGTTTGCTTGAACGAGCAAACCACGAACTTCCCCCAGAGCCAAAGGAAATTAAACCTCATCCATATGGGGTAGAACTGGGCCGCCTTGTCGCGCTGCTTCAAGAGCAGCCAAAAATGACATTATCTCAATTTCTCAACCAAAGTTTTTCTCGTGTATCACCCACCACCGCTCGAAAACTTTGTAACGCGGCGGATCTCTCAACCCGAGTCAACACGGGAAAGTTGGGGCGAGGTGAAGCCGATGCTCTCTACGCGGCAATTCAGTCAACTCGAATCCCTCCACCCTCTACAGATTGCGTTGTCCCTATTGGTGAGCAGAGGCTTTTGGCTGGGCTTCATCAGGTTGTGCCGGGAGAATTCTTTACTGCTGCAACACGACCACCCGGAGTCTATCGAGGAAATCCTTTTGTCATCGAAGCTGCTCTAGCGTACGGAGGTGCTGCCGCTGCAAGAAAAGTCTCGCTTGAGGCACTTACCGAACTTGCAGCGGAAAGTGACGCGAGAAGCCTTCGTCAATTTCTGGCAACTACATTTGGTGGCGTAGGAACAGAGGCGGCTGACAAAATTTTGACCGAGGCGAAGCTGACACCTCGACAATCGCCATCAAAAATGAAAAAAGCTGCCTTGCGAGATCTTCATGAAGCGATGAAGCACGTCAATCTTGATGAGGGTCAGAGCATGAATGTGCTTCGCTTTGCCAATCGTGTCCCACTTCAATTTCAACACGCAGCCTGTGCAATTACGCAAACTATTCTTTCAACAAACTGGAGGTCGTACGGGCTCTCACAGTCTCGTGGAAGTCTTCCGAGTGCTCCAATTACTGTCATGGTCCACATGGCAAGTGTGTGGGTGCCGTTTACCAGTGAATCGAAAGAGGCCGTTGCTTCTTACCCTGAGATACAGAAAGAAG
>JAUWWJ010000246.1 GCA_030616935.1 Planctomycetaceae bacterium | reverse complement strand
TCGTGATCCTGGGCGTCTGCACAGGCTCGTTCTACTTGCCGTGCGAAGTGCTCTGAGTGGGATCATCACCCCAACGGCCTTAGATCCACCAAGTAGCAGTTCATCAGCTGTACCAGGGCTAGCTGCAGCGGAGGCTATTTGGAAACGACAGCAGTTGGCAGCTGGAAGTGACGATAGTGATAGGAATAGTTTTCAGGACGTCACACTGTATGATCCGGATAAACCAGAACGCACTTTTGTTTCATCAGGGCCAAAACTTTTTGATAAAGAAAATGATAGTTCGATCAAGCAGGAGAACTTGCCGGGTACTGATGGTGGTGGTATTCCTGAGGAGCGCGCATTTCAGCTGCATCAGCGGTATCTTGTGGTGGAAACCAAGGAAGGCATAGAGGTCATCGATCAGCATGCTCTACACGAAAGAGTGCTTTATGAACAACTTCGTGAACGGATGTCGAATGGTGTAGTTGAGGTACAGCCGTTACTCATTCCGGAGCAAGTTGAGCTTTCGTCTTCAGAATTTGAAGCAGTTACAAGTCATCTTGATGTACTTTCAGAGGCTGGAGTGAAGGTCGAGTCGTTTGGGGGAACTACGGTGGTTGTCCGAGGGAAGCCCGCTTTAGTAGGGAGAACATCAGCATCAGACATCATCCGAGAGGTAATTGACCGTCTGGCTGCTTTAGGTGCGGATGGCGGTGATCATCGGGCTGTGGTCGATGAGGTGCTCCATAGTCTTTCTTGTCGTGCCGCTATTAAAGCGGGAGATCCCCTTTCTCAGGCAGAAGTCGATACACTTGTTGCAGATCGGCTTCGATATCCTGGGACCCGTCACTGCCCTCATGGCCGCCCGACGTCACTCATGCTGTCGAAGCGAGAACTCGATAAACAATTTCGACGGACATAGAAACACAAAGAGTGAGTTGTTGTGAAGAGCGGGAAACATCTTTGCCATACATCGAAAAACACATTTTTCTTAAACCAGGTAAAAGTTGAATTTGTATGATTTGTGTCAGCCTAGCCAGGGGTCGTCATCGATATCTTCTGACTGAATTACGACATCTTGGACAGCAGGGTGTAGATCTTGTGGAATTGCGGTTGGATTGTATTCAGCGAAAGGTGCAAGTGAAACGCCTTTTGGCCGACCGCCCTTGCCCTGTGATTGCAACATGCCGCCGCAAGCAGGACGGAGGTCACTGGGAGGGGACAGAAGAAGAGCGATTGACAGTGCTTCGAACAGCGATCGCAGAGGGTGTTGACTACGTCGATCTTGAAGACGATATCGCAAAAACGATACCCCGTTTCGGTTCAACGCGCCGTATTATCAGTTTTCATGACTTCAAGAGAACTCCTGACGATCTTAAGGGTCTACATACCTATTTAGCTGACCTGGATGCGGATATTGTCAAAATTGCAACGCTCGCCAACCATCCAAACGACAATCTACGAATGCTCCAACTTGTACGTTCAAGTACTACTCCGACGGTTGGGCTTTGTATGGGTGAAATTGGGACACCAAGCCGAGTACTCGCCGGTCAATTTGGGGCAACATTTACATTTGCGCCGTTCAATCCCGAGAAAATCCTTGCACCAGGACAGATTCCGTGGAGGCAACTCTGTGAAATGTATCGATATGACGCGATTACGCCTTCAACAAAAGTTTACGGTGTCATTGCAGATCCGGTGGGCCATAGCCTCAGCCCGGTGGTTCATAATGCTGCCTGTGCAGTTGCTGGTATCGATGCGGTATATCTGCCTTTCCTTGTTCCAAAAGGTTATCTTGGAGACTTATTAAAGAATGCAAAGCATTGGCCACTTGCCGGTTTGAGTGTGACCATTCCCCATAAAGAAAATGTAGTAGGGTTTGCATCCTCACAGGGTGACTTGGTGGAGGAGATTGGCGCTGCGAACACCATTTCTTTTGATGGTGAGACTGGGGCAATGAAAGTATTCAATACGGATGTTACCGCGGCTGTTGCAGCGATCCAAGAGTCTCTTGAAGCACAGGATGTGGGTTTCGGTGGACGTCTCGGACTGAAAACGGCACTCATTCTCGGAGCAGGTGGTGCTGCTCGAGCAATCGCCTTCGGATTAAGAAAACAGGGCGTTGAAGTGACGATCTCCTCTCGCACAGTAGGACGGGCTCACACACTGGCAGAATTAGTGAACGGTAAGGTTGTCGAGTGGTCAGGACGACATCGACTGCCCTATGACTGTGTTGTGAATGCAACACCAATTGGAATGCATCCAAAGGTAAATGAAACACCATTTGCTGCGAAGCATTTGCGGCCTTACATGGTAGTTTTTGATACTGTGTACAACCCGGAAAACACATTGCTAGTCAAAGAGGCACAAGACGTAGGGTGTAAGGTGGTAACAGGAGTAGAGATGTTTGTTCGTCAGGCTGCTGAGCAATTCAAAATATGGCACGGTAAAGAGCCGCCAGACGGTGTGATGCGATTGGCGCTAAAGCAAGCAACGTCGTCTGTAAGGATTATTGAATAAAACGATAGGATTCATGCCAAGAGGAGACGTTCGTGGTTCGTCTAATACTTGTGGGTTACCGAGCTTCTGGAAAGACAACTATCGCTCAGGCTTTATCAAATCATTTTGACTGCCCTGCTATCGATGCGGATGAGGTGTTTGAGCAGAAGCATTCATGTTCAGTTGGGGATTTTATTCAGAATCAAGGTGAGTCGTCGTTTCGAGACGCAGAGACGGTTGTGTTACAAGAGATTCTTAGGATTTCGGATGGTGTGTTATCGACGGGTGGTGGAATTGTTTTGCGAGAAGAAAATCGCAGAATAATGGAAAATTCAGGGCTGCCCATAGTATGGCTGGTGGCTCCCGCGGATGAAATTCGAAGGCGACTTGCAGCGGACGCAACAACAGCGAGCCGTCGTCCAGCGCTTGAAGGAAAAGATGTTTATTCTGAAGTTGATCAGGCACTGATCGACCGAGAGCCGTATTACACTGAAGTGGCTCATTTTTGTATCAATACTGATGGAATATCAGCCTCAGCCATTGTCCGGGAAATAATCGAATGGCTGGCCTCGTGGAAAAGTTGCGAGGCACGGCCTGGTGACACATCTGCAGGAGCTAATTCATGAATAGTGGCACTATTCTTGTCGCTCTTGTGTCTGCAGGACTAGTCGGAGCTTTGGCAGGCTTTGCACTGCATCGTTTTGTGACTTGGTTACTTGATGAGATTGAGGTTGCCGAAGGCACGCAAGACAGTCACATCCAAAGTCTTGGAAAGTCTGCACCTAGGTATCGCAGTGTGACCGTTGTGGCTGGTTGTCTCGTGGTTGCGGGAATCGTGTGGTGGGAAGTGATCTGCGAGGGGCTTTTGCCACAGAATGTGGTCCATACGACTGAAAATCCCCCTTTTCTTTTCATACGGGCGTGGGGGCACTCAATTTTTTTCTGGTTCCTTGCCGCTGCTGCCTGGGTCGATATTCGTTATCGAGTGATACCTGATGTCATCACAACGCCCGGTGTTGTGTGCGGTCTCATTGCCTTGGCAATTTTCCCTGAAATTCTTCTCCCGGTTCCGGTTATCACTGAGCGATCTTTCGCGGCCGCCACTCTGACCGAGGATTTTCTGGTTGCCTGGGGACCGCTCAATATGTCGAAAGCTATTGATTCATCGGTACAACACCTAGCCACTACTATTACTTTGTTTGTGTTGTGGTGGGCTATATGCACAGCTCGTTGGACTCCAAAAAATAAAGAAGGTTCAAAAGATCTTGTGCAAAAAGTGAGCCAATGTGTCAGTGAGCCCCGTAATCTTGTTTTGGTGATTGGTGTCGCCGTTCTTTTCATTATGAATTGGTTGGGAGGAGTGCGTTTGGCAGCGCTCGAGAGTGGGATGATCGGGCTGGCTGTTTCGGCAGGTATTGTGTGGTTTACTCGCGCTGGAGCGTCACTTGCTCTCGGTCGTGAAGCAATGGGTATGGGAGATGTTACCCTCATGGCAATGGTGGGTATTTGGCTTGGTTGGCAGCCGGCAGTATTAATCTTTTTCCTGGCTACGTTTATTGGATTAGTGCACGGGCTTT
>JAUWWJ010000079.1 GCA_030616935.1 Planctomycetaceae bacterium | reverse complement strand
CCCATGCCACCTGCTAGTGGGACAACAACGGCAGAATCGATGAATAGCAGTTCAATGCCTAGCAGCGTAGCGAATATTCCAATCGCCAGAAATATACTTTTCCACATTATGGTGCCTGAAAGCGCAATCTGACTACTGCGCGATTAGCCCCTCGCTATCGCCTCTGTAGAAACATCGACGTACTCTAGCGCCCATCTAGAGAAGCCACTTGCCTTGGGCAACCTAGAACAACTGTAATGATAATTCAGGGAGCAGGACTACTGATTCGCAGCATCAACCGGCGGTTCGTTCTCTCTATCAGATGATGTTTGTACTGTAGTAGCGCGGCGTTCAGCCGTCGTACCCGGTACGAGTTGCGGTTTCCCATTCGTTGTTTCAATAATATCTTGGAGGTCACTGCCATCAATTACTTCAGCTTCGATCAAGCGGCTTGTTATTGATTCAAGTGATGCGCGACGGGTTTGCAGAATCTGACGGACCTGAACAATCGACGTATCGATTATGCGGCGAACCTCTTCATCAATTTCGCGAGCTGTTTCTTCGCTATGGCTGCGGGTTGCGCCAAAGTCGGCGCCTCCACCAGTCAGAAACGGTGACCGTTGGCTTTCACGATAGTTTACTCTGCCGAGTTGACTCATGCCGTAGTCCATCACCATTGAGCGTGCAATTTCACTCGCCCGCTCCAAGTCGTTTTGGGCTCCTGTTGAGATGTCGTCATAAATCATTTCTTCTGCAATCGTGCCAGCGAGGAGAACATGAATTCTGCTTTCAAGTTCACTTTGTGTGAGGAGATACCGATCATCTTCTGGCCGCTGCATGGTGTAGCCTAAAGCAGCGAGGCCACGGGGTATGATTGACACCTTATGTATGGGGTCGGTATTCGGAAGAGAATATGCAACTAAGGCATGTGCTGCTTCGTGATACGCCACTCGTTTCTTTTCATCTTCGTGGATCACGCGCTTCTTTTTTTCAAGGCCTGCAGTGCCACGTTCGACAGCCTCGTTGAACTCCACCATCCCCACAGACTTCTTGTTATTTCGAGCAGCCAGCAAGGCGGCCTCATTTACAAGGTTGGCAAGGTCTGCACCACAAAAACCCGAGGTAATTCGTGCCACCTGCTCAATATTCACTTTAGGATCAAGTTTCACATTGAGGACATGCACCTTGAGAATAGCCTCACGTCCACGGACATCAGGTCGGTCGACGAGTACATATCGATCAAATCTTCCTGGTCGGAGTAGGGCCGGATCAAGTGTTTCCGGTCGGTTCGTAGCTGCCATCACAATGACGCCGGAGTTGCTACCAAACCCATCCATTTCAACAAGCAACGCATTGAGCGTCTGCTCTCTTTCATCATGACCGCCAACGACACTTGAACCTCGGGTTTTCCCTAAAGCATCAAGCTCATCGATGAAAATGATGCATGGGCTCTTTTGCGCGGCCTGTTGAAACATGTCACGGACACGGGCAGCACCGACACCAACAAACATTTCAACAAAGTCACTCCCAGAAAGTCCAAAGAAGGGAACGCCAGCTTCACCCGCAATCGCTTTGGCGAGAAGGGTCTTTCCTGTCCCAGGAGGTCCTACTAACAAAACACCCTTCGGAATGTGGCCACCAAGAACCTGATATTTTTCAGGGCTTCGAAGAAACTCAACCACTTCGCGAAGTTCATCAACGGCTTCGTCTATCCCAGCGACGTCATCAAAACTGATCCCGAGATCTTCTTGGGCATACATTTTTCCTCGGCTGCGACCAAATGCCATTGGGCTGCCGGCTCCTCCTAGGCGACGCACCATGAGAAAGAATCCCAATGCCAGTAATCCGGTTAACACCAACATTGGCATCCAGTTTCGCCAAGGACTCGGTGGATCTTCATACCGATAATCAACTTTATTGAGATCGAGTATCTTTGACAGCTGTCCCTCCGAGTTCTCGCTTGGGAGTTTCGCAGTCCGAAATCGCAGCTGTTCACCTTGGGCGTTACCACCAGCCGTTAATCGGCCGTCATCAATAGGTCGCAGTCCACCTCGTCCATTACCTCCTGGCAAAGGAACTTTTCGCAGTGTTCCAGTCACCTCAAATGCACCGATGACTACATCATCGATTGAGCAGAATCGTGAAACCAGTGGAGATCCTTTTGCTGTTTCGCCTGTAATAACCTCTACGAATCGTGGCGAGCCTGACTGATCTTCTTCTTCACCCGCAGCCCGAATAAGTCGCTCGAGGTCGGTATAGCTCAATTGAACTTCTTGGCCATTGCTGAAGAGGCTTGCTGCAAAAAGACCAGCGACTGCCACGGCAATCAGGGACCAGATGAGATTTGAGCCACCGAAAGCCTGCTTTCGATCACCAGAACGCCGTCCAGGATCTTTTTCATTATTTTTTTGATTCATAGACGAAATGTCGCAATCGTTTCTTTATTTTGAGAGGCAGCACCGCAATCCCTCTATCGTAGGCTCGAAAGAAGCCTGCGACAAATGACGTGCATGGCATCCGGCGACCGGAGTGCGTAAACTAGATTTCATCGTATTTTGACATGTTTTCATAGTTTCCCAGATTGACCCGTCCATGATGTTACCCGACCGCACTGTGGCTTCTGCCACTTCAATGGCCGTTTCGGGTGCGGAAGTGGTGCGTGAGCAATCGATTGATCTTCAAATGTCCTCAGATGCCGTTCCTCTTCGTGTTGCGGTTCTGGGTTCAACCGGAAGTATTGGGAAGAATACCCTTGAAGTCATTGCTGCCTCCGAAGGTCGTTTCAAGGTGCATCTGCTGTGTGGTCACCGCAGCATTGATGTTCTGGTTGAACAGGCTCAAGCATGTCGGCCTCGCTGGGTCGTAGTGACCGATGCGACTGCTGCAGAATCACTTGGACCGGGTGCATTCCCAAAAGGAACAGAACTCGTCGTTGGTCCAGAACGTCTTGAAGAACTACTCGCTGCCCCAGAAGTTGACTGTGTTGTTTCGGCTATTGTTGGGGCTGCTGGTTTGCGCAGTACCTGGTCAGCACTTGCTGCCGGAAAGACGGTAGCGCTTGCCAATAAAGAAACGTTGGTGACAGCTGGGCCTTTAGTAACACAGTTGGCAGCACGTTCTGGTGCTACGATTGTGCCGGTCGATAGTGAGCATTCTGCGATCCATCAGGCGTTACGGAGTGGACGTCGGCATGAATTGCAGCGAGTCGTGCTGACAGCCAGCGGCGGGCCTTTCCGAACTCATACCAAAGAGCAGATATCCGAGGTAACGCCAGAGCAAGCGCTCAAGCACCCAACCTGGTCAATGGGGCCGAAGATTACCATTGATTCGGCAACGATGATGAACAAGGCACTTGAATTGATTGAGGCCCGCTGGCTCTTCGATCTCCGAGCGGACCAGTTGGGTGTCGTTGTCCATCCGCAATCAATTATTCATTCTTTTGTTGAATTTATTGATGGTTCGGTTATTGCCCAGATTGGGCCACCAGACATGAAACTTCCGATCCAGTATGCACTTGCGTATCCAGAAAGGTACGATGGTCCGGCTCGGCGGTTCGATTTTGGTGTTGCCCAGCAACTAGATCTGATCCCCCCCGACCCCGAACGTTTTCCAGCAGTTCGTCTCGGCTATGATGTTGCGGCTCGGGGTGGTACTGCTGGTGTGGTTTTGAATGCTGTAAACGAGGAGGCAGTCCAGGCTTTCCTCAATGGAGTGGTGAAGTTTCCACAGATTGCTGAATTGTGTGAGCGAGCAGTGTCGGAACATCCATTTATTGGTGACCCGACACTCGAAGATATACTCAGGCTTGATGCCTGGGCCAGAAAGGAATTCCAAACGTGGATGTGTTGATGTCGCTGAGTGCTGTCATTTCACCTGGTGGGATGATAGGAATGTGGATTCTTCAGCCAGCAAGCTGGCTTGTGATTTTGCAGGTTGCAATTGGTCTTGGCTTTGTCATTTTTGTTCATGAACTCGGACACTTTCTGGTTGCGAAAGCCTGTGGGGTCAAGTGCGAGAAGTTTTATATCGGCTTTGATATTAACGGTTGGAATCTTGGCAAATTTACATGGGGTGAGACTGAGTATGGCATTGGTATTCTGCCTCTTGGAGGATATGTCAAGATGCTTGGGCAGGATGACAATCCCGCGGCCGCAGCTCGTGAAGCCCAGCGGGCAAAAGATATTATTGAGTCAGGTGATTTGCCACCAGAGCCAACTTCTGATCCACACCCTGCATGGGACCCGCGAAGTTATCCTGCCCAGTCGGTACCTGAAAGAATGGCAATCATTTCGGCTGGCGTAATCATGAATGTGATCTTTGCCGTCCTACTTGCAGCGTGGGCATTTGGTCTTGGTGTACAAGAGCTGACTTGTGAAGTCTCAAGTGTTCGACCTGGGGGAGCAGCGTGGCGAGCTGGATTACGTACCGGTGATGAGATTGTTGCCATAGGATCAAAAACTGAACCAGTCTTTACCGATCTGCAGAAAGGTGTGACGCTGGGTGATCCGGCAAAAGGAATAGATTTCACAGTACGTCGGCCCGCTGATGGGAGTGAGCGGACGCTGACGCTCCACCCAGATACAGACTTGGGAATTCCGACAGTCGGCGTGACAAGTCCATTTTCAGTAACGCTACCCGAGAGCCTGGAACCCGGGCTTCCTGGTGCTGCTTCACAAGCGAATCCTGCTTTTGAACCAGGAGACACCATCACGGCCGTCGATGGAAAAGCTATCTCGAGCTATGCCGAACTGATTGCTTCTCTTGCTGGCAAGGCAGAGGCTCCCATTTCAATTTCGGTGCAGCGTCAAGATAAGAATCTGTCTATTTCAGTCCCTGCTCAGCCTCGACGTGAAACTGGTTTGGTGATGGTGCCAGGGTTGATTGCAAGTGTCCAAGCTGATTCTCCGGCATCTGCAGCCAAGCTGAAAGCAGGAGATCGAATTGTTTCCATTGATGGTGAACCACTTGGCAATCCTTTGACGATTGATAACCGACTCAGGAAGCGATCAGGTGAGGTCGTCTTGTTGGGCATTCTTCGTACCGATGCAGTTCATAATGCTTCTGGTGAACTGGTTCCTGAAACAATCGAAGTCACGCCACGAGACGTCACATGGATCGAGCAGGCACGATGGCCTCAAAGTCCGGTAGCTGTTTCAAGTCTCGGTATCGCCTTTAATATCGGGTCCGAAATTGCAAAGGTCGTGCCTGGCTCACCAGCTGCTCGGGCAGGTATCAAAGATGGTGAGTTTGTGACTCGAGCACGATTTGCAAAAAAAGATGAACCTATTGATGAAGATGATCCGGGAGTTGAATTATCAGAAGAATCACAGAGCTGGCCATTTGTTATGGCGATGGTTCAGCAGTCACCAAAAGATACACGTCTCCAATTAACAGTGAAGTCATCAGATGGGCTTGCCAGAGATGTTGAACTGAATCCAATTGATTCAACTGTTGATTTTATTGTTGATCGCGGATTGGTATTCCGCCCGGTGTACCGTCTTGTGAAAGCTCGTTCCATCAGTGCTGCGTTGACACAAGGTCTTTCCAAAACGGGTGAAGATCTGTCGATGGTGTATCGATTCTTGCAGAAGATTACGAGTAATCAGATTAGCCCTCGCCTTCTTGGTGGGCCAATTGAAATTGCGAAACAGGCTGGAAAGTCTGCCGAGGAAGGCCTCGGACGATTATTACTGTTCCTGACGATGTTGAGTGCAAATCTTGCCGTAATCAATTTCTTACCCATACCAGTTCTCGATGGTGGGCATATGGTCTTCCTGATGTACGAACTTGTTCGCGGCAAACCACCAAGTGAAAACGTTGTGGCCGCTCTGTCGTACATTGGATTAATCCTCTTGCTCTCACTCATGCTCTTTGTCTTTGGGCTCGACCTCGGTCTGATTGCACGCCGTTAAACAGCTTTTGTGCCTGGTACGTCCGATTTCTGCCCGCATTCCATGATGTAGAAAGGTTTTCCCATACCCGGGTGAACGGGCAGTGACTATTGTTGAGGAGGTTCGAAATCGTCGGAGTTCATCATGACAGTCGCAATTTCCCCTAGTCTCCCACACGATCTATTCACCAGTGTCGACACTGTTGTGTTCGACGTTGTAGGGACACTTTTGGAACCAGCACCATCAGTTTCAGAGGCATATAAGAACTCCTCTGAGAAGTTCGGAGTGACTCTCTCGTCAAGTGAAATAGCCAAACGATTTTCTATCGCCTGGGAAAAGCAGGAATCTTTGGATGCTCAAAATAACCCTGCCTTTTCAACAAGTAGAAGCCGGGAGTACGAACGGTGGCAGCAGATAGTCTGCGATGTCTTTGAAGACTCACCAGCTGCAGGCAACATTTTTGAAGACTTGTGGATTCATTTTGGTAAGCCTTCTTCGTGGCAACCGGTCGAGCAGGGTTGTCGTCTTCTTGAGGCTGTTCGTGAGTCCGGAATTGATGTGGCAGTAGCCAGCAATTTTGATGAACGATTGCTTCCTCTTGCAAAACATGTCGAACCTCTTATTAGCATTGAGAAAATTTTTGCATCATCCGAACTTGGTTGGAGGAAACCGGCTCCACAATTCTTTCAGGCAGTGGAGTCACGACTGCAGAAAGAGCCTGATCAACTTCTTCTTGTAGGAGATGATCCTCGGCTGGATATAGCCGCTGCCAATGCTGCAGGATGGAAAAGTATGCGGATTGGGTAGCCTCCTGCGTATTCAGTGAGATCCTCTGAGATTGCATAAAAAATTAAGAGCAGTCGTTGATGGAGGATATTGTCGAAGTGAAAATAGATAAGGCGTGTGATCTTTACGGCGATCGATAGACTATGCCCTTTAAGAGCCCGATAAACGCCCATTAACAGTCAATTTGATTCCAGTTAGCTGAAAATGTCAGTTTTATGCACGCTGAAATCCCATTTGTGGACGTGACAGCTGCCTCTATGACTTTGCCGAATAAGTTGAGTCTGGTGAGTAAATTTTTTCTGCCTCTACCAACTTCTGTTTGTGTCGATAGTTCTACCACAAGCGATTGTTCGGATTTTACGGAATCTTCGGTCTCAATTTCTGGGTGGAGAAACATGAGTTACACACATTCAAATCCTGTCAATGTCAACTCGTTTGAAACGAATCAGCTATTCAGGCAATGCCGGCTTGTCGTTTTCTGTGTACTGAGTCTGCTGGGACTTATTGCCATCAATTCCGCACAAGCAGCTAATGAATGTGATTCATTTCTCTCATGCTGTGACACCGGTGGAAATTATCGCCAAT
>JAUWWJ010000166.1 GCA_030616935.1 Planctomycetaceae bacterium | reverse complement strand
CGAATACATTTTGGGATAAACTCTGGAAATGATTTTTATTCCTAAATCAGAACCTGTATTCTCAACAGAGATGTTGTTGAAAAGCATGTTAATTCGTAATAGGAAAGAATTGTTAACACTCCCTTGTGACGTAATTATTGGGCCAAGGGTCAGGGAATGTTCCGCCAGATTTCCAGTGCTCAATTTCATGTTCAGTTAAAAAGCATCGCTGAAGTGACTCAGTAAACCAATCAACCTGAGTTTTGTCACCGATAACGGTCAAATGGCAGCGACGGTCACCAAAACGTCCAGGCTCTTTCGCCAGCATCTTTTCGAGACCCTTTATTTCCATCTCATCCAAACCATTATCTTCATCTTCAAGTATTCCCGCACGCCAGGAACCGATTACTTGCAGGTTGATACCACTGGCAGCCTGATTCCAAAGGAGTGACAGCTTGTCACGGTTTGGGAGATAAAAGAAACCCTTGCTTCTATAGATGTGCTGGCCAAGATGCTGTTGGCACGTGTCCCACAAACGTTGTGGATGGAACGGGCGATCGTCCTTGATAACGTTTGCGACGAGATTGTATGGCTCGTCATCGTGGCCATCCACTTCGAAAGTGGGCTTTAGTTCTTTGATTAGCTGCGAGACTCTATGGAAATCATATTCAGGCATCGTGAGTACATCATCGATAGGAAGGTTTCCCCAAGGCACAGAAATAATAGACACAAAAGGATTTATTTCGTGAATGGATTGGGCAATTTCCGGAATCTTCGTTTTCTGAATTCGGTCAACTTTAGTGAGTACCAGATGACTGCAGAAAAGTATTTGTTCCACCAGTAGATTTGTCGTATCTCGCTGCTGAGCCTGCACATTGCGTTGCATAATAGGAACCAGCTGCTTGCCGCAGTCGTAGTCTTGATCAATCATTGCGCTATCGACCAGAGTCAGCACGCCAGTAAGCTTGAATTGTGACTGTTTGCTGAAGAATTCGATCAGAGGCATGGGATGACAGCTTCCCGACGTCTCAATGATAAGCAGTTCTGGAGCGTTTGTTAGCACCATCTGATTCAGTGAATCGCTGAGTTTTTTGAGCCCTTTTTTGCTGCTTAATACGCAAGAATAAATAGACTGAAAATTACTATCATTTTTTTCAAAAAACTCTGTCTGGGCGACAAGAAGGCCGTCGACATCTAGATCGCTCATGTCATTGACTACAACGCCAATAGAAAGCTGCTTCTTGTGAGACTGCACAAGCAGACTGGTTAAAAGTGTCGTTTTTCCTGATCCGAGAAACCCATTGAGAATTAGAACCGGGACCTTCGGCATTGATTCGGCAAACGTGTGATCTTTGATAACAATCACTCCATCATTATTTCGTTGGTCAACTACTCAACAGTCAGCTGTTTAAAAACTATTGATGACGTATCTCTGTCTTAAAATTATAGTAGGGATTCTCTTGAATGCATGTCTTTGAGCCAGTTACTATTTTTGTCTGGAAACGAATAAGTAGGCAAAAAAATTGATGCGGCGAAAAAGAAGTCACTGCCTGCAGGAATGTCCATGGAGTGAAGCCGATGAACCAGCCAAGTAAAGAACAATTCTTTGGTTATATGTCTGACACGTTTGGTTATGACTTTCGTTGTGAACGTTCGTATGAGCTGTTGAAAAATGTAATAAGAGAAGCAAAGGAGGAAGGGAATCTCAAGGAATTTGCAGAACTAAAAGACTTGAATAAACGTGATGGTGAGATTTACAGAAATTATCTGGCTGAAAAAGGAATTGAAAAAACACCTTCAGAAGTAAGAGAACATTTTGCAACCATAGAATATGGCTTGGCATTTGTTGCCAAAAATACTGGGACCAGTGAGGAGAATTAGACTTTGATAGCACAGGTATATCTCCCCCAGTTTCAAGTTGTCGCTGTGTCGTGAAGGACCTACAAACGCAGTCTCTTTCCACATGTGTCGTAAAGCAGCAGCCCCGACTGCTTCGCTAGATCCGTACGGGTTTGAATCCTCACTCTGAAACTCTCCGGAACAGGATCGCTCAGGATTGTTCCACGGCGTGCTTACGCGGCGACTCGCATTGGCTCAGCATCGGCTGCGTTTTGGTTGGGACCTTTTGGAGTGCTACGGCCAACCAACGCGAATAATAATCCGATGATCAACGGCGCAACAGCTTGACTCGGATACCAGAAATCACTCTCCCAAAAACGTGGGCTCGCAGCAAAGCAAACCATAAACTTTCCAGTTCCCGGCTCGGTCTGGGGCAATGTGCAGGAAACTGACCAACAACTTGCAAGTAGAGCAATTATGCCACACGCAGCCAACGCCCAAACCCGACGTCTGCCCGATCGTTTGACCATCCAGCATAGTAGCAAAGCTGCCCCGATCGCTGGCACAAAAGCAATTGTTTGACTGGCCCATAATACCGTTTGCATTATTAGTGGGCTTGTTTCGACGGTGCGACCTTCAGCCGCAAAACTCAGGAACAAATAAAAGATAAAGCAGTTTCCTGTAATGAATATAAGAAATAGAAGTGGTGAGCCAAAAATAAAAGCTAACCAAGGGTGCCTACCGTACCAATAAGAATGTTTTTTTGATGTTTCTTGAGTACACGTGTGCGTGGGCTTCTCTTCTCGTGCAGACAATTGGAGTGAATGTGTGGCATCTTTGCTTTCATTCATATTTGCTTCCTGCATTCTAGAGAGTGACTTCACGACCGTTCCGTGACACGGTGTAATTAGCAAAAATTCTCACGGCATAACAACGTCATTTACAACATTGGTTGAGTCAGATGTACAAAAAGATGTTTGGTTCATCACAGTCGCATAGCTCTAGCGTGTCAAGGAAGGTGAAGTGAGTATTCTCCACAAGTGAATGTGAAAGCTGGTAGTATCTCAGCTTCACGAAGAAGTGAAAAAGGATGGAAGAGTGCGTCTTGTGCAGGTCGTCCACACCGAACCATCCGCTCGCGATTATTCCTCCAAAGAAGATCGGTCAAAGCTGAGGCGTATACTTCAGATGTGTGATACGTGCGATCTCGCCGACAAACAAAGAACGAGGGTGGATGTCATTTAATGTGAGACACGCTATGACAGTTCCTTCTGATTTTTTATTGCGGAGTAAGCCAGCCGCAGTCAACAAAAAAGGTGTCAGCTGCTTCCAAAGTAAGGTCGTAGTGTTCACCGCGGTTAAAAAATCCGTGTCCCTGCCCCTCGTAGGTCACGATCTCACAAAGGTTGCCTGACTTCTTCGAGTCCTCTTGGTACAAACGAGCGCCTTCGAGAAGCCGATCTGCAGTGCCAAAAAATATAATGCAGGGAGGCTGTTTTGTAGAAGCGTATGTAAGTGGTGACACATCTTGGATAGGTGCATGTGAACGACCCTTCATTTTCTGCTCGGCTATTGCATGCATTGATTCTGGCATCCGCTCATCCCAAGCAATGGCAAGTGCCGGATTAAATAATATGAGGGCATTTGGCTTTGCACTTATCGATTTATCATCAGAAGAAGCATTGAATTCTTCCATAACGGCAGTGCATGCTGCGAGGTGCCCTCCAGCAGAACCACCAGCAGCTGCAATTCGATTAGGGTCGATGCCTAAATCCTCAGCATGGGAACGGACCCATCGCATAGCAGATTTTGCATCTTCGATGCAGTCATCAATTTTAACAGGGTGTCGTGATGAAACTCGATACTCAACCGTAATTGCTACCATGCCACGTTTTGCAAAGTGTTCACATTGCTTTTCAAATTGAACAGGACTTCCTCCAGTCCATCCACCGCCAAAGAAAAAAACAATAGCCGGTCTTTTGTCATGCAACTGTGACTGTTGATTTTGAAAGACATAAAGCGGCAAATCAATATTACCTATGGTCTTATAAATATGTTGGGTACCATTTTGTGGAGCTTCAGCTTTTGTGATGCGTTTTTTGATCCGAGTTGTCTGTGTCGACTCTCCCCCAGACTCTTCAGTCGTATTTGATGCAAGCAGCATATGATGATCTTGGAAATAAATGAGCGTCCCTTGGGAAGGAATTCGTTCTTCAGGCGTTTGTGCGCGCAAAGAGAAGAAGGAAGGAAGAGCTGCCAGCAAGCAGAGTACGAGTTTCATGAGACCAATTCCAATGTGTTATGAGCACAGATTGAATAGAAAAGACAATTATGTACCAGTTTATTAGGCGCAGGTTGGTCAAAGAAGATACGCTTGACGCAAAGCAGCTCTGACCTCAACAGAGCATTGTACCGCGACTCGGTAAACAATGCGCCTTAGCATCGACACTGGCACAGGGGATTCCATGATGAAAGCAGTTCGCACAATCATTGCCACAGGTGTTTTGGTTGCTCATGGGATGGCTGTTGTTATGCCACTTCACGCACAGACCGAAGCAGCGAGTGTGAGAGTCATGTCTTACAACCTGCACCGCGGCGGGGTTGTGATGCTCAAGCAACCCCTGTCGCAAACCGCCAAAGCAATCCAACTGGCCAAGGCAGACATTGTCGGCATTCAGGAAACAAGATCACCAAGGGGTGACAAATTGGAGGAGCTCGCTGACTTGCTTGGTTGGAACCACGACATGGGAAAAGGCTCCAACATTTTAACCCGTTATGAAATTCTAAAGCCACTCTACAGAGGAGTAAAAGTAAAACTGGATTCGGGCAGGCATGCTTATATCTTTAATGTCCATCTTTCCTCTCATCCTTACCAACCCTATCAGTTGCTGGAGATTCGTCCGAGATGGCATAAGCACACGAATGATATCACCTTCATCAAGACCGAAGCCGAGGCAATTGAATGGGCAAAAAAGGCACGGGGTGCAGAGATTGCCAAAGTTCTCAGGCAAATCAAATCACTACCCGACAAACAGGCACCCGTTTTAGTGTTGGGTGATTTTAATGAACCCTCCCATTTGGACTGGACGGAGGCGGCAGCCAAGACAGGTCGCCATCCAATCAAGGTGGCCTATCCGACGTCTACTGAAATGGCCAAGGCCGGCTTTACCGATGCGTATCGCACGATCTATCCCGACGAGATGAAAAACCCGGGCTACACCTGGTCTTCCTTTTATAAGTTCGATGATCCT
>JAUWWJ010000291.1 GCA_030616935.1 Planctomycetaceae bacterium | reverse complement strand
TTTGTTTTTTGGCTGCTGCGCGCGTAGCTCAGTTGGTTAGAGCGCCACCCTGATAAGGTGGAGGTCCCTGGTTCGAGTCCAGGCGCGCGCACTCTGTTGGAACATCGGGCCGAATAGGGTATCGTGTCAATAGTCGTGCAGTTGAAGAACTACCGCGTTATAACGACCTACTTTACGCGGGGACGTAGCTCAATTGGGAGAGCACCGCCTTTGCAAGGCGGGGGTTGAGGGTTCGAGCCCCTTCGTCTCCACTCTATTACCATTCCGTTACCACGTGACCACTTACAAACCGACCAGGTTTCCAGCGACATAATGACGACGTATTCAAGTGGTCATTGTGGAGTCGCGGATTATGTCACCGGCCTCCAGACACGTGGTGATCTCGAGTCCTTCCTTCAGGTGCACCTTGAACACGCCGGTGACCAACAACAACTACTTGTTGCCTTAGGGATCGACGTCATCGGGCTGAAACAGATTAACGACACCAGTGGCTTCCTCGCAGGGGACAAGCACCTTGCTGCAGCTGCGGCAAAACTTGTTGATGCGACAAAACTTTCACATCTTCAGTCTCGTCTTGGTGGTGATGAGCTTGCGGCTATCTTCCTTGGCACTCATGCCCTAGAAAACGCAACTGCTGCAAAAACAAAATTACTCGCATGCCCAAAGGCTCCAAACATTCGATGTGGTATCGCACCTGCCGCTGCCGGTGATACTGCTGACTTACTCATCGAACGACTGTACTCCGCTATCCGAAAAGCCTGATCCAAAAACTCTCCGCCATCCTCATTCCTTCCTGCCCAAGCACACCCCGGATATCCCCTATGTCTTCTGCTACTGAGTTGAATTCTTCAGAAACTTCGACACGACGAGATACCATTCGCAACGTGGCTATTATCGCGCACGTTGATCACGGCAAGACAACCCTCGTTGACTGCCTTCTTCGTCAAAGTGGCCAATTCAGAACAAGCCAACTTGAAAAAGAACGCATACTCGATTCAGGAGACCTTGAGCGAGAACGCGGTATCACGATATTGTCAAAAAATATTGCGATCCAATGGCAAGGCGTCAAAATTAATATCATTGACACCCCCGGACATGCTGATTTTGGTGGCGAAGTTGAACGAGTTCTCCGGATGGCCGATGGCGCGGTTGTGCTTGTAGATGCCGCTGAAGGCCCAATGCCTCAGACCCGTTTTGTTCTCGGGAAGGCTCTTGAAGCACGTCTCCGTCCAGTTGTCATTGTGAACAAAATTGATCGACCGGATGCACGTCCGCATGAAGTGCTTGATGAAATCCTCGAACTTTTTCTTGAACTTGGGGCTGATGACGACCTCGCGGACTTCCCCTATCTTTTTGCATCAAGTCGAGATGGATATGCCTCTACTGATGAGACTGCACGCTCTGGTTCAATGCAACCTTTATTAGACTTGATCATTGAAAAGATTCCGGGGCCTGTCGTTGATGACGAAGGCCCCCTCCGCATGCTTGTCACTACCCTTGACTGGTCTGACTATGTTGGCCGTATTGCTGTTGGCCGAATTGAATCCGGGAAACTCGTCAAAGGTGGCAGTATCCTCCGATCAACGGCGGATGGCAGCCTTCGTCCGGCAAAAACAAGCGGACTTCAGGTCTTCGATAAACTCGGTCGGGTTGACACCGATGAAGCAACGGCAGGCGACATTGCCGCTGTGAGTGGAATCGAACCAATCGAGATTGGTGATACGCTCTGCTGTTCGGAAGACCCGCAACCACTTGCGCGCTTAGCAGTTGACGAACCAACCCTGAGCATGGTTTTTGGCATAAACACCTCACCATTAGCTGGACGTTCTGGCACATTTCTTACGACACGGCATCTTCGTGAACGACTGCTTAAGGAACTTGAACGCAATGTAGCATTACGGGTTGAGCCAATTGCTGGCACGGAACAATTCTCCGTTTCTGGACGTGGCTTGCTTCACTTATCAGTACTCATTGAAACTATGCGGCGAGAGGGGTTCGAATTATCTGTCGGCAAACCACGAGTAATCTTGCGTCAGGAGGGGTCTGTTCTGTTAGAGCCTTTTGAATCACTGGTGGTTGAAGTCCCGCAGGACAAGCTCGGACCCGTAATGGAACTTGTCGGAGCCAGACGGGGTCAACTCTCCCACATGGGGTCACGTGGAAACTTTACGCACGCCGTATTTTCGATACCGGCACGGGGCCTTATTGGACTTCGAACTCGAGTACTCAATGCGACACAGGGAACTGCCATCATGCATCATCGTTTTGAATCTTGGCAGCCGCTCGAGGGTGACGTAGGCGGACGGGCCAACGGCGTTCTTGTGTCGATGGTTAAGGGAAAAGCTGTTGCTTTTAGCCTTGATAGCCTGCAGCAGCGTTCTGAACTATTTGTGGCGCCGGGGGACGATGTCTATGAAGGAATGATCGTTGGCGAAAACGCCCGAAGTGACGATATGACCGTCAACCCAACAAAAGAGAAAAAACTCACAAACATACGGGCTGCCGGAAGTGATCGAAACATTCTGCTGAAGCCGCCACGGAATATGTCACTCGAGGAATCACTAGAGTACATCGAAGAAGATGAACTCGTTGAAGTCACTCCTGAAGCTATTCGGATTAGGAAAATTCTTCTTGGTGAACATGAACGACGCAAGCATGCTCGTCGACAGGCAACCCCTTAATATTGACGTGTACTTTGGAAACTCTCGGGAGGCTGACTGTGCGCTGGGTGCGTTACATCCCTGCAAAATCCTTAAGATTTTGACAGTCGTTAAATAAATCCAATCCCTCGACAATAGCCAACCTCTTCAAACTATTACGCAGAGAATTCGTACACTTTTCCAGGCTGAATCAGCTCAACACCTGGGATGTTATGCGCTGCTAATTCAGAAGCTATTTGTTCTGCGTAGCGTGGTTTTCGATGTACAACAATCCAACGAACGGGCCTTTTCAACTTCTGCAATTCATCTACAAAAGTTTTTGTGCAGTGGTGACCTGATTTTTCCGCTAAGTCTGCAAGACAATCCGGGAAGCTAATCTCTAGAAAAACCGCATCCAGTCGATCTAATTCATTGAGATGGCTCCAAAACTTTTCTGTTGGGCCAGTGTCTGATGGAAATGCAACAACTGCTCCACCATCATCGACAACAAGACCAAGCGTAGGGACTGCATGCGAAACAGGAACTGGTGTTATAACCAATCCGCACCGGCTAACAGGCTGGCCTTCCTCTAACGGCGTCGTGACGAGAAAGGGGTTCTCTGGTGTCGAAAGCGCGAGAAAATCAGGCCAGATCCGACCGTTGAATAAGTCCTTCTGCAATAAATCAAGAACACTTTCTGCAGAAAGCACTTCGATACTTTTAGGGCCTGGCTCATAGACATTTTCCAACAGAATCGGCAGGGTCGCTATATGATCAATATGCTGGTGTGTGACAAAGACGTGCTCCACCTGTTCCTGCTTTTTCAAATCGGCAAGCAGGCCTATCGAACCCGCGTCAATCGCGACTCGGTCATTGATCAGATAGCTGACCAAAAACTGCTGGCCTGAAGGTGGCTGACTCGAAGGCAATAGTTCGACCCGCAT
>JAUWWJ010000034.1 GCA_030616935.1 Planctomycetaceae bacterium | reverse complement strand
GGCAATGAGCGTATCAGTTGGCCACTCGTGTTTTTGATCAACCAGCATGGCGTTAGCTGCAGCTACAACGGTATGTTGATTACGCCCGCCAACTCCATGATTGAGAGGCACATGCACAGTCGCCTCGCCACCCTCCAGTAAAGCTTGGGGGCAGTTCTTGGTAGTGTCTAGAGATACCATTGTGCGGAGTGAAGTCGCGAGACGACTCCCCACCGTATTTGCTGTCTGCGAGAGCGTGTTTGTGGTGGCTGAAAAAATTTCATAGCCGAGTGCAGATGAAGCAGATGATGCAGCCTTGACCGCAAGTGCATTTGTTCCAAGAGTGAGGTGAGTAACTCGACAGCCCTTGGGAGTGACCCAGTCGCTAGAATGTGTTTGATGATGTGAGGCAGCATTGTGATTTCTTACGTACTCATATAGAGACTTTGAAAGCAGTTCACGATCATCTTGAGAGATGTTTGAATCAAGAAGAATCCTTTCAATAGCTAATGGATCTACAATGTGTGGTATGCATGGACCGGATCCGATTACTTCCAATGAGTCATCAAGCACATCTGAAAGAACAAGCACAATAAGTCTGCCCGCGGTGCAAGCCTTAGCGAATCCTCCTGCTTTCACGCGACTTGTCATACAACGAATCGTATTCAAAGTTTGAATGTCGACGCCGGCGTGTGAAAGAGTTTTCGTGAGACGCACTAATGACTGAAGTGAAATATGTGCCTGTGGTGATTCAAGCAGTGCTGAAGCTCCACCAGTAATCAAAACAAATGCAAGATCTTCCTGCTTGAGTGTACTTAGTTGATGAAGCATCTCATGAGTCGCTTGAACAACATCATCAGTTGGCAGATTGTGAGCGCGAGCCCGTGTTTCCCGAAGTTCGATATGATCGAGCTGATCCCCACATCCTTCGGGCACACTGACTAGTCCGTGCACCTCATGTTTGTGAAGACGGCCGCTGCCCAACAAGTGCTCCAAGCCAGCAGCAAATCCTGCAGCAGCTTTTCCACCACCGACAACACAGATTTTTCCAGCTTCCTTAACTTTTATTGTTTGGTTTGGCCCTACAGAGACAGGACTTCCATCAAACGTAAGTAAATCTTTTGATGATTCGAGAGCAAGACGCTCTGTGAGAAGCCGATACGGGTCTGTAGCAGATGTGATGGCTGAAATAATCGATGCTAGATGGTCTCGCTGGTGATTAATACTCTTCACAGTGGGAAGTCCTATCTATGCAACTCATCGTGTTTCTTCTGCTATGGATGCTCATGCGAGGTGTGATTGGGCAGAAGAAATAAGAAGCGAAGCAGGGGTGAGACCCTCTGTTATTGAACATGGCATATGGATTAGTTCATGTATCACGATTTAAAGTTTTTTTACGTTCTTTATAAAATGGATCGAGAGGATAGCAGCCACTCACCATTCCTTTTCGAGCGAATGTTGTGCAGTCACTGAACGTACGACACACCTTCTTTCGTGGCATGATCCGCCCAGCGAGAACATCCGCTGGTAACTCAGGATAAGATAAGACCATGCGTCCGAGCCCAATGGAGTCGACCCATTTGCTCTGAACGACCTCCTGCGACACGTGCGGTAACCATTCTTGGAGATAGCTGTAACCGGAACCAACGAAGATAAGATCGGGGTGGCATCGTTTTAATTCTGCGGTAGCCATGATTTGGCGGGATACTCCCACGAGGGGGTCTTCTGGTGGCTTGTAGCCATCACTTGGAGGAAAAGTAGCTGGGCGTAGTATGTGTGGATTGTAGTAAGGACTTCCGGCAGTTGTGCAGATCAATTTGATGCCGAGTGATTCTAAAAGTGAGAGAAACGTTGTAGGTTCATTGAGATCGATCCCTACACCGGAAGAATCACCACCAAATAGTAGTCTGGAATCACCGTTCTGCTCCGGGATGCCAACCCCATCCAGGCCCGGAGTGAATGGAAGAAAGTCAAATACGCTGACGCGAACACCAATCTCGAGAGAGGAGGTACGACTGCGGATACCCTCCACGATTTCTCGGAGGAACCGCGTGCGATTTTCAAATGAGCCTCCATATTTCCCTGGCCGGTCGAAACCACTGAGTAGTTCGTGGCCGAGGTACCCGTGGCAGTGTTTAATGTCAACAAATCGAAAGCCCGCTTGCTCAGCAAGAGATGCCGCATGTACGAAATCATCGATAAGGACAGTTAATTCGTCATCACTGAACAGTGCGGAATCGTCAGTAATACCACATCGAGAATCGAGCAACACATTTCGCTGCGCCGTTCGTGGTTGCATGCGATCATGGAAGTCTGGCTTTGCAAAGCGGCCCGAATGGGTTAGCTGCAATCCGATGACAAGATCTGCAGCGGTACCGAATTCAGTCTCATGCGTAGTGATGAGTGCTTCCCGTAGTGACTCAAGCTCTGACAGATTTTCACTGTTGATAACCATTTGATTTGGATTTGCCCGGCCATCATGACGAACGGCCACCGCTTCACCACCCCAGATCAGTTTGGCACCACTGCGACCAAAATTTTGCCACCGACGTCGCGTGAGTTCTGTTGGTTTTCCATCGACGGTTCCGTCCCATCCTTCCATTGGAAGAATACAGAATCTATTTCCGATTATAAAATCATGGACTTGAATGGATTGAGCGAGCGGTGATTCAGGACCACTTTCCACCGACTCAGCGCAAGGAAGTGGAAGTTCTAAATCGCTCAAATGACGCGTGAATGCTGCATGGGTCTTGAAGCTGGCAATGCGTGGAAAAGTCATTCGTTAAATTCCTCGAGAAGCTGCCGTAATTCACTAGCAATGGCAGATAGTACTTCGAGATCAGTTTCCGGACGCCGAGGCGAATCAGGATGAGTTGCACTGCTCGCGATCCTGTTTCGGATCTTTAAGAACATGGCCGCCGAGTGCTTGTAGGCTGGGACAGGATGACGAAATGAAAAGGCCCCGAGATATTGAAGCATGTCATTCAACCGAAAGAAACGCGGGTCACCTGCCGCCCACATGGCATCGCGTCGAGCGAACGCATCCGGAGCAAAGGCGCTTAGCCCAAGTAGATAGTCGCTTCCATACATGACCATGTCGATTGCCAAATCATTTCCCGTAAATACTTTGAAATCAGGGCGAACACGGTTTCGTAACTCAATTCGATGCCACTCAGGTTGGCGACGAAGCGACGAATGTTTCGCGCCAATTGCATTTGGGATTTGCATTAGTTGTTCATAGGTGTCCAGTGAGTAGATTCTTCCAAAAGGCGTAAAAGCTTCACTCAATTCAAAAAACAGAAATTGACCACAAGAAAGAGTGACTGACTCATATGCTGGAGCTACTTCATCTTCCTGCAGTTCGCTCAAGCCAAAAGACTGAAAGAGAATCGGTGTTCCTGAAGTGCATTCGACCTCTTCGATACCTTGCCGATAGGCATCGGCGTCGAACGTCTGCCCGGGTGAATCATCAACAAAGACACCAGCTACAAATTGAAGTCCAGATGTCACAGCCTTGGTTCGTTGTAGAACTTTCAGTCGTGTCGCTTCGTCTATCAGGCTGGCATATCCTGTATCCATATTGACTGCAGGGATCAGGCCTGCTACTAGCGTGTGCTCAAGAATTTGCTCGAAACCAGTCCAATCAACCGAATTGTCATTGTTATAAGGAAGCAGAATTGCAGAGATACCGGTGATCGCGCGACGTGGCCGCAAGAGTGTCTGGGGGAAGGGCTCATTTTCCAGCTGTGGCATACGAGCAGTATTCATTGGCGGCTCAACAAGTGTTGGTTTTTCTCGAAATTTAATGTCATCATTTTTGGTGTCATTACAGAGAGCTAAGAATTGATACTCACGTCTAATCGATTAGGTGACTACAAATCTCAATTCAGTAGACAAAGTATTCCCGGTGAATGCGATCAATGGCACAATGGCGTGGTCTGGAATATCTAGTAGAGTTACTGTCTCCAATAAGAACGTAACCGAACGCTGTACCAAAAAAATAAGTGGCCGTCTCATCCTGCTACTCTTCGGGAGGTTGTTTGAAAGGCTGGTTTTTTGGATCAAACTGTGACAAGTCAATTCCGTCCTTTGTTTCTTCCTCAAGTAGCTTGACTCGTAGTTCAAGTCGATCAATACGCCGTGACATGAGTGTTGGTGACTCAGATTGTGGTTGTGGGCGTTTTGGTTTTGGAACAACTGGATAGCCCAGTTGTCTTTGTAAAGCAGCAAAAAGATAAAGTGGATCTTTGCCACGATTGGCCCAGGCAATGCGTCCTTCTTTTTCACCAAATAGAACTGTGGTTTGTTGAACAGTTGTGTTCTCGTCGTTCTGTGTATCGATGCTCTTGCGAAACGAAGATTGTCCTCTCTGGCGTCGTAGCAGTTCTCCACTCCGAATATAAATCAGATCGGCTAAGTCAACTAAACCGACTTGACGGGAAACCATTGTGATCCAATTTTTCCAATCATCAGTGAATATGTCATCAGCAGCTGTAGCAGATAGTCCACGTATATAGTCGAGCCGATTCCTTGAAAGGCACTCGAACCTATAGAAAAAAAGCCCTTCAGGAGTTCCACCATCTGCGAGATAGCGTGCTTCGCGTTCCAGTATGACAAGCGCAGTACGAAGATCGAATCGTCCTTCTTCGTCTTCAGCTTCGGCTATGACAAAGCTTTGAAAGGCTGTGAAATAATGGTTGAGTTGCCGCATTGCAGGTGCAATTGTTCCAGTAAGTTTTAGATCGCTCACTAGATAATCAATAGCGAGGGGCAGCTTTGTAGTAGCCAGTATTTCGTGGCCTAAATTTTTAAGG
Organism: Planctomycetaceae bacterium; assembly: GCA_030616935.1. The sequence continues at coordinate 4,825 of JAUWWJ010000034.1, read as the reverse complement.
GCTTCTTGCGTTGCAACACCGTCGAGCATCCGTTCGCCAAGCGTTCGGAATAGGTAGGATTGCTCGATATACTCTTCCCGTGCAAGCATGGTGTGGTCCATTTTTTTTGTGAATGATTTAGGGCAGACTAGGTCTTCATTCGGTCTATAGTGAACTAACTTTAACTATGTAAAAAAGGAGTGTGGATAATCCGTCCACTTAAAAGAACGCATGTCTGACCAGTTTAGTTCAATAGAGGCTGCCATCAGAGCTTTTCGAGAAGGAAAGATCGTGATTGTGGTGGACGCTGAAGATCGGGAAAATGAGGGTGATTTTATCTGTGCTGCGGAAGACGCGACACCCGATGCTATTAACTTCATGATTACCCATGGTCGGGGTCAGGTATGCATGTCAGTTTTACCAGATGTTGCACGGCGGCTTGAACTGCCCAGGATGGTGGAGTCAAACTCCACTCCACTCGGTACAGCATTTACTATTCCTGTTGATCATGTGTCGGCACGTACAGGTATCACAGCAGCGGAGCGGGCCGTAGCTGTTGCTGCGATCCTGAATCCTGAGAGTAGTTCACAAGACTTTGTTCGTCCCGGACATCTATTCCCATTGATTGCGAAAGAGGGTGGGGTGCTCAGGCGTGCAGGACACACCGAGGCAACGATTGACCTCGCACGTCTTGCTGGGAAAGAGCCATCGGGTGTCCTTTGTGAGATTCTTGATGCGGATGGAAATAGAGCAGATCGCAATGGACTGCAGGCACTGGCTAAGAAACACGGATTGGAAATTATTTCAATCGAAGAGTTGATTCGCTATCGACGGACAAAAGAAAAGTTGGTGGAGCGAGTTGCGGAGGCAGATCTTCCTACGAAGTGGGGCAAATTTCGGGTTCTGGGATACAATGTTCGTTATGAGTCTCAGCAGCCGATTGTGTTTACCATGGGCGATCTTAATACGGTGGAAGCACCTCTCGTTCGGCTCCATTCATCCTGCTTTACGGGCGACCTGATTGATAGTTTGCGATGTGACTGTGGGGATCAACTTCACATGGCATTAGGCATGATTAGCGAAGAAGGAGTTGGTGCGGTTGTGTACCTTCCACAAGAAGGTCGTGGAATAGGTCTCGTTCAAAAAATTCGTGCTTATGCTTTACAAGATACAGGTCTTGATACAGTTGAAGCGAATCTGGCCCTAGGGTTTCCGGCAGACTCACGTGACTATGGAATCGGTATCCAATTGCTTAAAGATATTGGGCTCTCCAAAGTTCGGCTTTTGACGAACAACCCAAAAAAGACGGATGCCTTTATCTATGGTGGGTTCGATCTTGAAGTGGTTGACCAAGTGCCCATCCAGCCCCCGCCAAATCAATACAATGAGCGATACCTCGCCACAAAACGTGAGAAAATGGGACATAACTTGCCCGAGCGTTGATCCACTTGAGTGGACGTTGACCCACCCGCGCTTTCCCACGTAGCATCGTTACTTCAGGCAAGACGAATCTTAGGCAAAGGTTCTTCAAGGAGACATCGTATGCAAGAAGTAGTTGGCTGTGAATCCTCCGTGTCACGAGGCAATATATCCGTAGCGATATATTGTTGCCTTCTACTGTGTTTTGTGTGCGTTGGTTGCGGTGGTTCTAAGTCAGTTCAGCAGACGCCGCCCTCAGAATTAACAGCATCACCGGAAGCGAGAAAAGAACCACTTCCAGTGGCTGAACCTCAGCCGTTGAATCCTTTTGATGTGCCGAAACTTTCTGATCTTGATAAAGAGGCCAACTGGATTGATAGGCCGGTTCGTGATGGCCTTGTTCTTTTGCGAGAATCGCAGTCGAAAGAAAAAGTACTTGGTTCAGTAGACAGTGCGCTTGGCGTTTCTAATAACTCGCCGGAGTCAAATGATTTAATTCTTTCTGCACTCGGTAGGCTTCCAGAAGATGGTGAAGCAGACTACTCAGCTCGTATCGATCGCCATGTTGGTGGTGACCTTGGAAGCACAAACCCAATTATGATTAGTACGTCTGCTGAGTTTGATATTCTTGGGCTTACAGGATTTGGTTTGTTTTCATTCGGTCGTGACCTTGAGCCATTCGCTACTAGCGAAACGGTTCAGACGTGGCAGACAAGTACAGACAGAATGCTTGATAAGGTGGTTCTTCGTGACGATCTTGTCTGGAGTGACGGTCAGCCAATCACAGCTCACGATATAGCGTTTACGTTTAAGGTCATCATGGATCCACGAGTGCCGGTCCCTGCTGTTCGCAGCGGTACCGATCAGCTTCGCTGGGTTGAGGCATACGATGACCAAACACTTGTATTCTTTCATAAAGAAGCGCTTGCAACAAATGTATGGAACATCAATTTTCCAGTACTTCCAAAACATATTTATGAAAAGACGTGGGAGGCCGACCCAACTTTAAAAGACTCTGCTGAGCATATTCAATTAGAGCAGTCACCAGTTTGTGGTGGGCCTTATGAAATCGTTGAGAGGAAACGAGGGCAGCAGATCGTCTTACGTCGTCGAAAAAACTGGTCGTCTATTCAGGGCAAGCAGGTTCGCGAGCGACCATATTTCGAGGAAGTGCGTTTTCGAATTATCGAGGATCCCAACACAACACTTTTGGCACTTAAAAAAGGCGAGATTCATGAGATGATCTTGCAACCTGAACAATGGACAACGCAGACCGTTGGGACAGATTTTTATGAACGTAACACAAAAGCAACAGCCCCTGAGTGGGTGAGCTTTCACTTCGGTTGGAATATAGAAACAATATTTTTTCGTGATCGACGTGTACGAAGAGCAATGAGTTACGCCTTTGATCACGATGAGATGCTCGAAGAACTCTGCTATAGCCTCTACGATCCTTGTGCGGGAATTTTTTATCCAGGGGCATGGATGGCATCAACGAAAAAACTTGATCCCTATAAGCAAGACCTTGATAAAGCAGAGGCCTTGCTGGATGAGGCTGGCTGGATTGATAGAGATAATGACGGTGTTCGTGATAAAGAGATTGATGGGCGAATAGTTCCCTTTGAATTTTCAATCATTGTGAATCAACAGCCATTACGAATTGCAATATGCACTTTGTTGAAAGAGAATCTCGATCAGATTGGCATACGACTGAATGTCCGGCCGGTGGAGTCAACCGTATTACAAGATCTCACTCTGAATCGTAAATTTCAGGCATACCTTGGTGGCTGGGGTTCGGGAACGGATCCGGATACTTCTGAAAATCTTTGGAAGACTGGAGCAATGAGAAATTTTTGTAATTATTCAAATCCAGAAGTTGATCGTCTTTACGCCGAAGGAAGACAGGAGTTTGACCGGAGCAAGCGAGCGGAAAAGTACGGACGGATTCAGGAAATTCTTTATGACGATCAGCCTTACACATGGTTGTATTGGCGCAATAGCTTCTATGGCTTCTCAAAAGATGTCCGCGGGTATGTTTTTTCACCACGTGGGCCGTACCACTACTCACCAGGGTTTGGCAGCCTGTGGAAGCCACAGCAGGAATAAGTGATGGCAAATTACTTACTGCGACGTATCTTACTTGGTGTAGTGACGTTAAGTGTGATTACGTTTATTGTTTATGGTCTGGCACGATCAATGCCCGGAAATCCATTAACGGTGCAATTAGGCGAAAGTGATCCAAGTCGGAAGCTTAATCCTGAAGATCAACAGCGGATGCTTGAGATTTATGGGCTGGATAAACCTTGGCCCGTCGGCTACGTGCAATGGATTAGTAAGGTCGTCCGCGGTGATTTGGGAAGGTCGATAACTCGGAAGCAGCCAGTGACTCAACTTATTGGTGAGCGAATTGGACCAACGATAATCATTTCTGGGACAGCCCTTCTGTTGACATGGTTTCTTGCGATACCACTCGGCCTTTATGCATCTGTGAGAGGTGGTCGTATTGATGAACGTTTTACTGGGCTGATTCTCTACGCCCTTTATTCTTTTCCGACCTTTGTCGCCGCCCTCTTCCTTCAGATTATTTTTGCAGTCTGGTTGCGTGATACACGTTGGGAGTTGCCTCTCTTCGGCATGAGTGACTTATCAAGTGACGCTCCTTTGCTTTTGCGTATAAAGGATATTGCCTGGCATGCAATTCTTCCTGTTGTATGTCAAACGTATGTTGTTCTTGCCTACAATAGTAGATTTATAAAATCAAATCTCGAAGAAGTAATCCGTCAGGACTATATTCGTACTGCTCGCGCGAAAGGAGCAGGTCCGTATCGGATTCTCATAGTCCATGCATTTCGTAATACGTTGATCCCATTGGTGACACTCTTAGGCCTTTCTCTTCCGGCCCTCGTAGGAGGGTCTGTAATTATCGAGCAGATTTTTACTTGGCCAGGCATGGGCCGACTTTTTTTTGAAAGTATCCGAGAGCGTGATTATCCAACAATAATGGGTCTTACTTTTATGTTCAGCCTGCTTACTTTACTCGGTCAATTACTTGCAGATGTACTGTATGGTCTCGTTGATCCTCGTGTGAGGATGGAATGAAGAAAAAGCTTATGAAAGGAGACGGCCGGTATGAAGGAAGTACATCTCAAGGCTTTTGGGCTGAGGCCTGGAAGCATTATCGTCAGAATACGGTTGGAATAATTGCACTTTCATTTGTTGTTTTTTTAACAATTGTTGCATTATTTGCCCCAGTAATAGCAGGCACAAAGCCTGTTATTTGTTGCTACAAAAATCAATTGTATATGCCATGTCTGGGCTACTTTGATCGCAGTTTAGAAGCACCCATATTTACGAAAGATAAGTTCCGTGGGACGTATCCAAAGAACTTGCAAGAAAAAGATCCAAACAGTTGGGCTATATGGCCATT
>JAUWWJ010000062.1 GCA_030616935.1 Planctomycetaceae bacterium | reverse complement strand
TTGACACCTGACCAGGAGTTGCAATCAATGAGCCAGCGAGTGCCGCTGGTTGATCTCCTTCAGCAGGTGCAACAGGAATACCTTCGGGTAGCCCAAGGAGTTGTGCGCCGTGAGCATCCAATGAACCACCATCTTCGCCGGCCTTTTTGACGGATGGAAGAAGATCACTCAATTTCGGAAGGGTGCTGCTCGAGCTACTTTTCTTCGCGGATTGGGTCGCAATCGCATCAAAATCAGCCAGCATTTTCGTGTTATACGTTAGCGATTGCTGATCGATTGGGAACATGCCAGCAGCATCACCAATTCCAAGGTTCCAACAGCCCGTGAGTCGGTATGCGATCCAGCCGGCAGGTGTTGTCATGTGACTAACGTGTGCAGCCTTTTCGGGTTGATTACGAATTGTCCAAAGCCACCGAACTGCGGTCATCCGCTTCGGGCATTTTGTTCCCAGACGTTCTGTTAGTTCATTGCCTTCGGCCTCGTTTCTGCCATCACACCAAAGCCGAGCTGGTCCGACAGGTTCACCGTCTTTACTTGTAAGAACTTCTCCATGCATCTGGCCGGAGATTCCAATTGCCAGAACGTCCATGTCGATATGCATCGATGATGTTTTTTCTCGCAGAGCCGTCATCGCTTCCTTCAGGGCGTTCTCCCAATCGTATGGCTGTTGTTCATAGCACTCAGAGTCGAGTCCAGGCACCATGTCGTAATCACCTTCACCACTCGCAAGAATTTTTAATTCTGTGTCTGTGAAGATGACAGAGAGGCCTTGCGTGCCGATATCGATACCGAGGAAGCCGTTGGTTTTCATGTCTGTCGCTACTTCAAGAGATACGGGGAAAATGGAATAGTTTGAATATCTAAGCCAATACTGGATTGTCGAGCATCTGTTGAATCAATAGTCTGATCTTTTCAGTGGTAGCTGTCAGCATGGCCGACTGTTTCTCGGTCTGTGGCTGCCTTCCCTTACCAAAGTCAAACCCACGCAAACTTATCGCACTGCGGAATCCTTCAGGAAAATCAGCAGCACAAAATACAGTATCAAAGAGCTCAAGCAGTTGTTTCTGTAATGACAACGCTCTCTCAAATCGGCTCTTCTTCGTGAGGTCATAGATCGCTCGCGTAATTTCAGGGACGATTCCACTCGTGGCGTGTGTGCCTCCCTGGCAGCCAGCCATGAGCATGGGGACAAGGACCGCGTCCCATCCGGTCATGAATAGAAAGTCTGGACGTAGCGGGCGGACAGACTGGATCATTCTGGTCATGCCGGCAAGGTCACCGGAAGAATCCTTAATGCCAATAATGCGATCAAACTCTACCAATCGGCAGACTGTTTCATTATCAATTGGGCTGGCAAAAAGAGGAATGTTATAGAGCGTTACGTCAATCGGACTGTTGAGAGCAATCTCCCTGAAGTATGCAAAGACACTTTCTGGTGACAGTTTGTAGTAGAACGGTGAGACAATAGCGACTGCTCGAGCACCAAAGTCATGGTACGCATTACAGGCATCGAGTGTTTCGCGAACATTTGCTTCAGCTGCGCCAGCAAGAACCGGGACCCTATCGGCTGTCTGATCACAAACAATCTGGATGATTCGGCGTCGTTCTTGTGCGGTAAAGCGGGTGAACTCACCGGTTGATCCATTTGGATAAAGCCCGTGCACTCCTTTATCAATTAACCAATCAATATACCGTCGTAGTTCACCCTCATTAATTGCACCATTGGCACAAAGAGGAACCATCAGAGGGGTTAAGATGCCAGAAATGGTCTTCGCTGAACACATTGAAATCGTATGTACGGTTAAGGGATTTTTGTGTCTGGCTTCAAAGGGTTTGGGAAACCGTTCAGCTGATACAAAATTATTTGGGTAGTGTATTGAGAACTTCGTCGTGGAGCCAATCGAGCATGCGATCTGGCCAATGTTGAATACTCCGTCGCTGCGATCGTTCTCCCATGCCAAAGCCATGTCCACCACGCGTGAAAATATGCGCTTCGTAGTCGACGTCGAGTTCACGAAAGTGGTGCATTAGGTTCAGAAGAACACTCGTATGTGCATCATCTGCCGCAATGACCATAAAGGCTGGTGGCGTATCGTTCGGTAATTTTGAAGGGATTCCGACTGGTCCTGGGTACACAAGCATTTGGAAGTTCGGTTTTGCAAATTCACGATCAATTGGGTCAGCAGCATCAGGATTCCCTTCACCTGGCTTATAGCACGTGATTGAAACGACTTCACCCCCAGCCGAAAATCCGAGCATGCCAATTTTTTCTGGATCGAGATGGAATTCTTGAGCCCGATTGCGAACCAGGCGAATCGCGCGTTGACCATCTGCAAGCACATGTTCTTCAAACTTATATGGTTGTCCAGGTTGTCTCGAGAGTCGGTACTTTAATACAAATGAAGTAAAGCCATGCTCAGCAAGGAACTGGGCTGGTTCTTCGCCACCACCGCGTATGCCCAATTTTCTGAGTCCACCTCCAGGGGCAATGACAATCCCCACTCCATTGGCCTTTTCTTTTTTTGGAAGAAACACGGTGAGCGAAGGATTGTGCACATTTGTCACGCTCCCTCTCTCAACGACTTCTGCTTCGTCTCGCCGACTTTCAAAACCAGGCGCGCCGTTTTCCCAGAGCGGAAGAACAAGGTTTTCGGCCGCGTATAACGATGTATCCATCCCTGAAAGCAGAACAAGGGCAATGGTTCTGAGAGGAATCAAAAGAATGTGGTGTCGCATAGAGTAAGATTTTAGAAGAGGAATACTTTTCTATAAAGAATAAATCATACCAAGTGTTTGGGGTAAAAATGAGTCAGAGGAGAAAAACAATGGGTCACGTTACCGTCGCTACGTACCGGGCATTTGCGTGTGCAATTTTTCTTACGTGTCTGTTGGCGTGCAATATCCTTCCTGCTGCACAGGAAGAAACAAGCGAGCAACCAAATATCCTATTTCTATTTGCGGATGATCTCACCTATGAAGCCATCAGAGCATTTGGCCACACAGATATTGATACACCAAATATCGATCGGCTTGTAAATCGTGGCATCACATTTAGCCATGCATACAACATGGGTTCCTGGAGCGGTGCTGTATGTGTTGCGAGTCGTACCATGCTGATTACGGGCCGGAGTGTTTGGGACGCGAATAGTATCTATAAGACAACCGATAAAGAGCGTCAGGCAGGTGTATTGTGGCCCCAACTTCTGAGCCAGGCTGGCTACCGCACGTTCATGACAGGCAAATGGCATATCCGAACAGATGCTGACAAGTGTTTCGATGTTGCCCGACATGTCAGACCAGGTATGCCGAACACCGTCGAAAGTGCCTACAACAGACCTCCTGCTCAAGGCCAGGATCCGTGGAGCCCAACAGAAAAGAGTCTTGGTGGATTCTGGGAAGGCGGACGACACTGGAGCGCGGTCACAGCAGACGACGCGATTGATTTCCTTGGAGAAGCCAAGGCCGGAGAGCAACCAGCTTTTTTCTACGTGGCATTCAATGCTCCGCACGATCCACGACAGTCACCTCAGGAATTTTTGGATCGTTATCCGATTGAGAGGATTGCGACTGCCAAACCATTTCTATCTGAATATCCGTATGCAGAAGAAATCGGTGCAGGAAAAAAATTGCGAGATGAAAAGCTTGCACCATTCCCGAGGACGGAGCAGGCTGTTGCGGTTCATCGTCGAGAATATTACGCCATTATCACTCATCTGGATGCTCAAATTGGCCGCATTCTCAAAGCACTTGATGCATCAGGGAAAGCAGAGAATACATGGATTTTTTTTACTGCCGACCATGGTCTTTCAGTTGGTCATCACGGTCTTGTTGGAAAACAAAATCAGTATGACCATTCGATCCGTGTCCCATTTGTTGTTGTTGGTCCTGATGTGCCCAAGGGTGTGACTGACCCGACACCGATTTATCTCCAGGATGTGATGCCAACGACCCTTGAGTTGGCTGGCGCACACCAGCCAGAGCATGTCTTTTTTAAGAGTTTGCTTTCTCGTTTAGGCCAAACGAAGTCAGATGCTTCTCCTAAACCCTATGAGTCGATTTACGGAAGCTATCTCACGCTTCAACGGTCGATTACACATGATGGATGGAAACTGATCATCTATCCCAGTGCCAGAGTGCTCCGGCTGTATCATGTTCAAGATGACCCTCATGAAGCAATCGATCTAGCAGCTGAGCCAGAGTACGCTGACAAAATTAGTCAATTATTCGACCGATTTATTGTTCTTCAGCGTGAGTTGCAGGATCCAGTTGATGTGACATATTTAAGGCCTTCAAAATAAGGCAAGATGCTGTATGCATACGAACATCACAGGACACTGAGATCAGATGACGACAAGAATAAGTGCACGAGCAGGCCTTGCGGTCCTCCTTCTTTTACTAAGTGGAAGCACCAGTCAAGTAGCTCAGGCTCAGGGAAAGAAAAAACAAAAATCAAACACACCCTTTCGTTGGGTGAACCAGCCGTCAAAAGCGTACGCAGACGTGCCAATTCAGCATAAGACGTTTCGTAGCCAGTCAATGGGAATGGACGTTGGATACTGTATCTATCTTCCCCCGAGCTATGAAAAGTCAGAGCGGACGGGAAAGAGATACCCAGTTGTCTACTACCTCCATGGTGGACGACCCGGCAGCGAATTGAAATCTGTCGGTCTTTCAAACTTTATTGAGAAGGCGATCCGCTCAAAACGTATACCACCAGTGATATATGTTTTTATTAATGGTGGTCCAATGAGTCATTATGACTACCCCCAAATAGAAAACGGCCAAGGCGAATCAGTTTTCATTGAAGAACTGATTCCTCATGTCGATTCAACATATCGAACAATTGCCTCACGAAAGGGGCGTGGTATTGAGGGATTTAGCCAAGGTGGTCGGGGAACAACAAGGATAATGTTTCGGCATCCAGAGCTTTTCTGTTCTGCCGCTCCAGGTGGTGGTGGGTTCGCAACGGAGAAAAAGATCAGTGAGAATGAGGGTCATGAAAGTGATCGCATTGTATTCGCAGAGGGCTATAACGCATACGATATAGCTCGCGGCTATGCCAGAAGTGAGAAGCAGAAGCAATACCCGCTTCGTATTCTTGTTCACGTAGGAACAAAAGGTTCTAACTACGAAAATAATTTGGCCTATATGCAATTCCTAAAGCAGCTCGGCATTGAATTTGAGAAACTCATAGTCAAGGATGCTCCCCATAGTGCACGATTGATTTATGAGCGGCAGGGTGATGCCTTAATGAAATTTCACGCGAGGAATTTTTCAGATGCTTCCCAGTAGTCACCAGCGTGCATTCAGGATTTTGGATCGGGGAGTCTGACGCAGTACTGTGCCGTTATTCTTCGCTGACAAAAGTAGCAGCAATAGCAGACGCATACCTGATTGAATGCTCGCATATGCCAAAAAATGTGTGCTCTCACGGTACGTCAACATGGAGCGAGCACGTCAATCAAGGCCCACGTTGCTCTTGTTGAGCGTTCTTGGCAGTCAATTGAGGTACGAGGTCGCTGCAGGACAGGGGGTATGAAATCTCCTTCTGTGCAATCGCTGCAAGAAGAATGTAACAACCGTGTAGTTTCAGTCATTGGGAGTGACAGGGCATGATGAATCTACAGTTTGTTGGAAATGCAGTGGCAACGGGAACTATACTGGAAGCTGCCTTCCTTTTATCTTTGTTTTCATTGTCAATCTTCAAGGAGAGTGGTGGATGCGAATTGACCACATTCGACAACGTCCGGTGCGTTCACTACTCAGTGTTCTTATCGGGAGTTTCTTTTTTGCGGTGCCTCTCGTTGTTGCTGATGAAGCATCGAACAAAAAAACAGATGACACTATTTCATCTTTCAGTCGGTGGGTGATCGCTGCTGATTATGCAATAGAGGGTCCGCTTCTGGTGACAGCCGGAGGAGAGAGTCTGCTTTATCGTCCTGGCGATGTCATCATCTGGAAGTCTGATGGAAGCCGCGTTGGTGAATTATCAGGACATCCAACGGCGGTGTGGGCTGTCGAGGTTTCCGCCGATGGAAAATTAGCAGCTACAGCCGGCTACGATGGGCTTGTGAAAGTATGGGACTTACAGGGCCAAAAATTAAAAGTTGATTTGAAGCAGCACAAGGGGTGGGTGCGCTCGCTCGCTTTCTCCCCCAACGGTTCACAATTAGCAACTGCAGGAGAAGATGGGAAAGTTTTCTTGTGGGATATGCAGGATGGCAAGGCTGCTATTACTGTGGCTGCACACAAAGGGCCCGTGACTGCTATAGCCTTTTCACCGAATGGAAAAACATTTGTGACAGGGGGAGGAGATAATCTTGTAAAAGTCTGGAATGCTGCTGATGGCACAGCGATACAAACTCTGGCAGGTCACGAAGATACAATCTGGGCAATTGCCTATTCACCTACTCACTCTCAGTTCGTATCAACTGCTGCTGATCGGACAGTCCGAGTCTGGTCTGCTGACACTTTCAAACAGACCGCAGTGTTTACAGGTCATAAAGATTGGGTCACAAGTGCCGGGTTCAACAGTGATGGAACTCGGCTGGTGACGGCGAGCCTCGATGGTGTAATTAAACTTTGGGATATTCCCAAACAACGAGAGCAACAAGGACTGAAGCGTCAGGATTCGAGTGTCTGGTGCGTTACGTTTGCACCAGATGATCAATCAATATTTGTCGGCACACACAGTGGCGGTCGGGTAATTCCGACTCCAGTAGCCAAACTGTTGCCGCTTCCTCCAAGTCCGGCCCTGTCGCCAGCCCCCCAAACAGTGTCAAAGCCACTCGTGTTGACTGAATTTAAAAGTCTGATCGGAGCGACAGGCGTCATCGCAGATGATGGAACAGTTCGTGTATCTGGAAAGAAGGGGAAAGATATATACACCCTTACAGCGGTAGTTCCTGAGGGCCCTGCTGTGACAGCGATACGTCTTGAAGTACTCCCAGATAAGACGTTGCCAGCTCGGGGCCCAGGCCGTGCAGCAAACGGCAATTTTGTTCTCAGTGAATTCAATGCAAAGGCCATATCTACTGACAAACAAAAAACTGAAACACTCGTCATGTTCACCACTGCGACTGCAGATTATTCCCAGAATGGGTGGCCTGTGGCCAACGCACGAGACCAGAAGGAAGATACCGGGTGGGGTATTGCTGGGGCCATAGGCAAGTCACACATCGCAACATTTCAAACGGCAGCACACACACCAATTAAGGGAGGGACGACTCTGGTATTCACCATGAGCCAACAATTTCCAGATGGCGAACACTCGATAGGAAAATTCCGATTCTTTGCTGATCAGAAAGCACCGGTTGGTGATTCTGTGGTAACTCCTGAAAAGCCGAACGCAAAAGATAATCAAAAAAAGAAGGCACCGAATTCGCAGAACGAATAACATAAGATCGTTCACATGCCACCATCGGTCCTTCAATTGAAGAATCGTTTGTGGTCCACCCCAATTGAAAAGACATGATGCAAGAAAAAATCAAACCACCTCTTGTCCCAACACGACCGTTGTATCTTCTCGCCGGCTTCGTCCTCGTTTTTACTGTAGGCTACATGGTCGGATCTTTTATTCCTGAACAGAGCGTGTCCCCAAAACAATTTCCTGTCATCCACGCAATGACTTCGCAGGCAGGCGATTCATTTGCCGCATGTACCGTCCCTCTTGCCGGTGGAACTGAAGGCTTTTTTATACTCGACTTTCTAACGGGTGACATTTCGGGTGGAGTGATCAACCCGATGACCTCCACCTTCGGCGCGACCTTTCGGCACAATGTGCTGAATGATCTGGGATT
>JAUWWJ010000145.1 GCA_030616935.1 Planctomycetaceae bacterium | reverse complement strand
GGGCCAGCCTCGCAAATGCCACTTCCCGAAAAGCGCTGTAGCGTATCCTGCTGCTGAAAGAGCACGTGAGAAAACAAACTGATCACCATTCCACTGCGAGCCGTTACGCAGAACACCATTTTTGTGACTATGCTTGCCGGTCAGAATCGTCGCCCGAGACGGACAGCAGATTGAGTTAGCGCAAAAACTCCTTGAAAACAATGACCCCTCGCGAGCGATTCGATCAATATGTGGCGTTTTATTTAGTCCGCTGCCATAGGCGCCAAGAGCACGAAGAGCGTGGTCGTCGCTGAAAATAAAGACAATATTCGGTGGAGCTGCTGATAGAAAGCTCCAGAGAGATCCAACAATACAGCAAGCCAGAAACCATGTGATCCGAGAACACCTTACATGCACGCCACACTCTCGGCACAAAGATTGTTTCATCGTGTCATTCTCACCATACGGAACACCATCGTCAGCTCAGCGTACTCACTCGCCACCTGGTTGGCTACACTCCTGCGTATGGCAACCTGTTTCACAAATAGAGTAGATTGAACCACAAGCTCAATCCTATTCTCCAGACCACAAGCCAACCTGTCATCTAGAAGAATCTGTTTTACATGGCCTCGTGATCCTGAGCACTTCACCACCCCTATTTTTATCAAAAACACCGTGCACCAACACCGCAGTCTCTGTCTTGCTTTTCTATTGTGCTGTCTTGTAGGCAGTGCTCGCGCGGCATCGCTAAACATCATTATTTTTTTTGCTGATGATCTTGGATATGGCGATGTGGGGTATCAAGGTGGCGACCTCCCAACACCTCACATTGATTCGATTGCGCACAATGGCGTTCGGTTTACTAATGGCTATGTAACCTGCCCTGTATGTGCGCCTTCTCGCGCCGGACTTCTCACTGGTTGCTACCAACAGCGGTTTGGCTTCGCCGATAACCCTGGCCCTTTTCAGCGCGAAGACGCACGCTACGCTGGCATTCCCCCATCTCAGCCAATACTTTCAGAACGACTTAAGGCCCTCGGGTATAGCACGGGCATCTTTGGCAAAACGCACGACGGGGTAGCTGAAGAACAAATGGCGTTCGAACGATGGAATGAATTCTTTGGTTTCAATAATGGTGCTTCGAATTACATTAGCGAACTCAACCGCCGCCACAATCCTATTTTTCATAACCGAAGCATCTTGAACCAGTCACCAAACAATCAGAAAATACCTCGAAGTGACTTGCTCGATAACGGTGTCATACACTCAAGCGAGACGGAGTACCTCACCGACAGCATCGGTGATGCAGCCGTCGAGTTTATAGACAGGCACAAAGAGGGTCCGTTCCTTTGCTATATCCCCTTTAATGCAATCCACGGACCATTCCAAGCACCACGACATCTTGTTGACATGTTTTCAGATGAACCAGACGAGAATCGCCGGCTCGTCAAAGCGATGCTCCATTCACTTGATCAGAATGTGGGAAAGGTCATCCAGTGCGTGCAAAAAAATGACCTTGCGTCCCAGACTCTGATCATCTTTCTCAGTGATAACGGAGGCCATGACTATTCACCAAACACACCACTACGCGGCAAAAAAGGCACGATGTGGGAAGGTGGTATTCGTATTCCGTTCTGCATGCAGTGGCAAGGAATCATTCCTTCTGAAAGCACGTATCACCGTCCCGTGAGTTCGCTTGACATACTTCCCACTGCAATTGCCGCAGCAGGTGGAACGATCGCTCCAGAATGGAAACTTGATGGCGTCAACCTGTTGCCATATGTCTGTCAAAAAAACATGTCCGATGAACGTCCACATAACGATCTCTATTGGAGTCTTGGTCCTCGTCTGGCAATCCGTGACTTCGACTATAAATTAGCAACTGATGATGGAAAGACGTACCGCCTGTTCGATTTAGCGACCGACAATGGCGAGAAAACAAACCTCATCGAGTCCAAACCCGCACTTGCCAATCGGCTTCGCAGAAAACTTCATACCTGGAAAGACACTCTTCCACCAAACAATGCCGGGTGGAATCCGGCAATTGGACCAAAGCGGCCTGACTTTGGAACACCACAACCCTACCACCGTTTGCCCTCATTATCTCAACCTTAAGACTGGATTCCCACCCCAGAATATGAAAACATGCCAAACACAAAACCTCCTTTCCGTTATTCACATGTGCTGGCCATTGCCCTTTTATGGGCAACCTCGTCGTTCGTACTGAGCGCTGATGTAGGCCCGCCAAAGGCTACAGACAGCGAATTAGCCAAGGCCTCATACACTGAGGAAAAAAAACTCAGAGATTTGCCCAGTGCATTTATTGACACAAGCCCAAATGCCGAGGACGGACTTGCAGTAGGCACGCTTGGCATTGATGGCGGCGAGGTTGATGCCATTCTCCAATTTGCGAATGAGATTGCTGCCGGCGCGCATGGCGAAGTTGATAGTTTGTTGATCTCGTACTGCGGCAAACTAATTTTTGAATCATATTTTAGACGGGGTCGGGTGAACTATCCTCACTACCAGATGTCTATTACCAAGTCCTACACCGCCCTTGCCATTGGGCGAGCGATCCAGTGTGGCTACCTCACCATGGATGATCTCGAACGTCCCGTTTATGAATTCATTAAGGACCTTAACCCGACACGATTTGCCGAGGGAGCGGCAACAATCACTCTGGCTGATGTAATGACGATGCGGTCGGGCATTCGAATTCCACAAAATGTTCAGCAACAAATCAGATCAGACACTGCGAAGAATCAGGGTCAGCATCAAGTGCAGATGTTCTTTGAACGCACCGCACCAATTCCACCTGCACCTCGTGACTTTAAATACCAGGGCATTGACCCAGCTATTACCATGCACGTGGTTGAGGCAGTGGTACCCGGATCCGCTGATAACTTTTTAAAAAAAGAACTCCTCGAAAAACTTAAAATATTACAGTTTCATTGGCCAGACGATATCAACGGCCTACCGAAGAGTGCCGCAGGGAGCAGCATGCGTTCTCGTGACATGATGAAGTGGGGACTTCTTGTTCGCCAACATGGGCAATTCAACGGAGAACAACAGATTCCTCCTGAATTCATGAAGCAGGCAACCAGTCCTCTATGCGAGCCATCAGAGACGAACTCGTACGGTTTCTTTTTTTGGCAGAGTAACGCTGAGGTTGGTGAAACAAAAACAGAGTGCATCACATGTCGCGGTGCTGGCGGCCAGTTCATTTTTTTCTTTCCGAAGCGAGACGTGATCGCTGTTGTCACGTCTCACAACAAAGGAATGGGGCCGCTTCTCAAGACGCTTCCGAGCAGGGTTTTGCCCTCTTTTCGACACATTAAATGAGTGTGTTCTCAAAACGGAACGAAGGCATACATAACGCTTCGAAAGCCCACTTTCCTTCCACGAGCAACTGAGATACACGACGCAAGTGCCTGCAGCGAGACATCTCTCCAAAAAGAGTAAACCACCCACGTCACAATAGTTTTCCTGACGAAAAACCTTTCATCATCTCTCGTTTCGTAAAGGTTGGGGCTTTAAAATACCGAAACTTGTGATATTCCCGCTCTTTAGGCTACAATAACCTTTGTACGGGACGGTGGGATTTTGGCATTTTTCATTCATTGGATTGAAATCCTTCGTGCCGTTTCTTTTTTTTCTTCATTTACTTTTTTAAACCGGAGTTTTAGTCATATGCGTTTACACGATACGTCTCGCTCACGCGGGTTCACGCTCATTGAGTTGCTCGTTGTTATTGCAATTATTGGTGTCCTTGTTGGGCTCCTTCTGCCAGCTGTTCAGCAGGCTCGTGAAGCTGCCCGTCGCTTAAGCTGCCAAAACAATTTGAAACAACTTGGTCTCGGTCTTGCGACAACCGCAGATCAAAACGCGTGGAAAAGTGACAATCACTTTCCTCCATCCATTGAATTGAGAGACAATTCAAATACCTCTCTTTCAGCATGGTCGACTGGTGCAACCGGTGCTAAGGGACATACATGGGGAGTACAGATTCTTCCTACTATTGAACAATCTGCTTTGTATAGCGCACTTGAAGGAATGGGTACCAATGGTTTTAATTCACCATACCCGGGCAATTGGGGGCAGACTATTGGCCCAAACAGCCCCGCTGGTAGTGCGACTGTGTCAGCGTTCGTTTGCCCATCATGGAGCAATGGCGTTACTGACATTGACGGCGAAAACGTCACAAAACTAGTCAACAGTCGACCGAGTGCGCAAGGTGCTTCAAACTATCGTGCAAGCGTTGGACAACTCTACTGGGCTGTGTCACTTGTTGGAGCTTCAACAGGCACCCAACCCTGGAAAAACCACGACTCAGCCGTCAATCAAGCACGAATCGGCGCCTTCAAAGTTGCAGCGAAGACTGGTATTCCTGCAAAAGATGGATGGACTGGTATGGGTGAGTTCCTTGATGGGCTTTCAAACACGGTTCAACTTGTCGAAAACGCTTCCGCTGCGAGGTGGTGGTTTAACAATCGTTACTCAATTAGCTGGATCAACACCGCTTGGTGGAATGGTACAAATAACGCAGCTAACGGCGTGCAATACATCCACGGCAGAACCCAAGGAAGTGTTGCCAACGGCACCGACTGGAGAAAGAACTACATGAACGGTAGTTCCGGGCATACAGGTAATCTTTTCGGAGTCACCATGGCCGACGGCTCGACAAAATTTGTCGATTATAATGTTGACCGTGATGTCTGGCTGGAAGCAATTACGAAGGCAAGTGGCAACGTGAATGGTGAATTTTAAGTAGCTCGTGGCCAAAATATTGAGGACACAGTGTGTGGCAGTAGCCGAATCAGGGTGCTGCCACACATATTGCTATTTGAAACGACATCCACACAACACTTTTTATTTGGAATAAACCGAACAGATCAAAGGAAATTTAATGAAAAACTCTTTACTCAGTGTGGCGGCCGCAATGATTCTATTGGCCGGTTGCAATTCGGCAGTCGAGGTTCCTCCTGAAAACGTACAGATGCGAATGGACTACATGTCATTCTTGCGAGAAATGAATAACCGCCAACAAGTCCAAGGTGGATATGTCCGAGAAATTTCTCAAGCTGCTGGAGAACTTACAGACAACGATACCGATAAAGAGAAATTAGTCTCACTTTCAAAGGAGCTTCTGAAGGCAAAGGGTGAAGACGTCTCTCGACTTTGCGTTGAAATGGGGAAGCTCATTCCATTAGGTGAAGGCTACGAAGACTATTACCCATCAGCGAAGAACTCGGGGGGGTCTGTTGGCGTAGATGATCAACAATAACTCCAACATTCTGGAATCTGTTTTAGATCCAGTTTCTTGTTGTGCCAGCAAGCATCTACAACCAAACACCCCTAGCAACCAAATAATTGGAGATTGTTTTTCAATAGCGACGCGATTGAAACCGATTTCATCCTGTGTGCCGG
>JAUWWJ010000329.1 GCA_030616935.1 Planctomycetaceae bacterium | reverse complement strand
TCTATCGGAATGATTCCATCGATGGTGACGCAATTGCTGCAAAGCAGCCCAGCCACCTGCTCATTTCACCTGGTCCATGTACTCCAGACAAAGCGGGTATTTCCTGTGATGTTGTGCGCCGTTTTGCTGGTCGCATGCCAATTCTGGGCGTCTGCCTCGGCCATCAGGCAGTGGGGCAGGTTTTCGGTGGAAAGATTGTTGCAGCAAAGCAACTGATGCATGGCAAGGTTGATCAGATCGAGCATGCCGGCAGGGGCTTGTTTGCGGGGCTCTCTTCACCAATAGAAGCGACTCGTTACCACAGCTTGGTAATTGATCCAGCATCAGTGCCAGATGTTTTCGAGGTCGACGCCTGGGCTTTTGCACCTGATGGTAGTAAAGAAATCATGGCTATTCGTCACCGTGAAATGCCTGTCTACGGTGTGCAATTTCATCCAGAGAGTTTTCTTACAGTGAATGGGTATGAACTGCTGCGGTCTTTCCTTGGGGCGACAAACAATGGTTTAGTCTCATGATTGATGTCGTAGAAGCGCTGCGACGAATAGAAAAGGCAGCAGTTGTTAGTCAGCCACGTCGTGTTCGTATCGAAAATGCTGTTGGGCTGCAATTACGGGAAAATGTGATTTCAGATACGGATTCACCACCGTGGCACCGCTCGATGATGGATGGATTTGCAGTCATTTCTAATGACTTTGCTCTCGCCGAAGATGATAAGACAGTTGTGCCCCTTGATGTTGTTGCTGAAATTGGTGCCGGTGAAACAACGGCCATTATTCTCAAGCAGGGGCAGTGCGCCCGAATCATGACAGGTGCTCCAATGCCCTTAGGAGCAGATGCTGTTATTCCAATTGAGCGAGTCGTTCCAGGAAGTTCGGATGGTCACGTTGGCGAGCGCGTTTCTTTACATGATCCTCACTTTCGGTTTGGCCAGCATGTAAGCAAAAAGGCAAGTTTTTTTCAGGCTGGGCAGACGGTCATTAACAGTGGTATCGAGCTAGAGCCAGTTCATATTGGACTCGCTGCTGAGGTAGGTGCCTCTCATGTAATAGTGAATGCACCTCCTCGTGTGTCAATTATTACAACTGGAAATGAACTCATTTCCAGTTGTCAAATTCCCGAAAAAGGCCGAATTCGTAATACGAATGAACCGATGCTTTCCGCTGCAGTGGCACGTTGCGGTGCAGAACCAATTCCAATGGGTATAGCCGGAGATTATGCTGAGTCACTAAGGGCGTTAATGGCTCAAGGGCTCGCGGCTGATATCCTTCTTCTTTCAGGCGGTGTCTCTGCTGGGGATTATGACCTTGTGCCAAGAACGCTTGAAAAAATGGGCGTCGAATGTATTTTTCATAAAGTTTGTCTGAAGCCGGGCAAGCCAATCTGGTTTGGGGTTTTCCAACGACCAGCGGCATCGCCAACGCTTGTCTTTGGTCTTCCAGGGAATCCTGTAAGTGCCCTGGTTTGCTTTGAACTATTTGTTCGACCAGCATTAGGTCTTATCTCAGGCCGATCGATCGATATGGAGGGTGTTTCTCACCACACGGCGCGATTAATCGGTTCGATAAAGGGTGGCGGCGACCGACCCGTATATCACCCCTGTCGTCTCGAATTGTCCGACGGCAGACTCTTTGTTGAAGCATTGCAGTGGGGTGGCTCTGCTGACTTACTCGGGCTTTCTCACGCCAATGGGCTTCTTGTAGTGCCGAAAAACTGTGGAAATTATCAGGAAGGAGACATGGTGGAAGTCATTCCCCTGGTATCACGATTCCGTCACGAGTCCGAGTGAGGCTAGTTTCGCAAAGCACTCATCCCGTTCCCGACATCGCTCCAGAGAGACCCATGATTTATCTTGAGCTGTATTGAAATCTTCACGAGAAGCCGGTAACGCTGTGGCACCTGCTGCCAAACGCTGGATAACACCGCGGTCAAGGCGAGTGAGTCGCATCGCGTCAACGCGATAGTCTAAAAATGCCTCCCAGCAGAGGGGGAAAAGTTTTGCAATAATTTCGTTCCCAATAGTTTCCGCATACCGTCGAATTTCAAGTTGTGCGTGACTATCCATTCGCAATGCAAGAAAATGCAGGAGATTATGCAGATCTATTTTCCAGTACGCTTCTGTGTACGTTGAAAGCGGTAGATCTTTACGTGCTTGCTCACGGGCGATGCCAGCTTGCAGTCTTTCCTCGTAAACCCGGCGAGCGAGGCTTTGTAACTCTTGTTCAGATTGAGTCAAAGGATGCCCATCATTATTCGTGAGAAATCCATCCGAACCCTGTCGGTTCGTTGAAGCCTGGCTTCTCCAGCCATCGTTCCCCGTTGATTGCATTGAATCAATTGCGAGGGAGTATCGAGTTGAGTATTCGTTGATGTTGGCTGTACGGTGCCGAACCCACTGCCGCCAGCAATCCATCGGCACCCGCACGAGAAATTTCACCTCGGCCATTTCAAAAGGTGTTGTGTGGGCATGCCTCAAAAGATATCGGATCAGTTGCCGGTCATCACTGACTTTTCTCGTGCCTTCGCCGTAACTCACTCTCGCAGCTTGTACAACCGAAGCGTCGTTTCCCATTACATCAACTACCGTCACAAATCCGTCATCAAGAACAGGAAATTTTTTCCACCGAAGGTTGTCTAGCGAGGGAGTGTTTTGTACTGCGGATGGGGCGGATGGCATAAAATTTCCTCAATGGAACGAATGAATTTGAATACAGAATGATCTTATCCGGCGATCACTGCAACCGCTGGTCGTGTTGCAAGTCAATCACGCTATTCTGGAATACCATTTCAACTAAAGAAGTTCTCGCCATAAAGGTTTGTTGGTGGACAAGTCGTCACAGTTATATCGCCATTGACTCGTGTTTGACACGCAAGTCGCATGGTTTCTTCATTCCCGATGTAGGCCATAGAAACACCCATGCGTGCTTTTTCAAGGAGTCCTCTTGGGCTTGTATTCTCCATTCCTTTGGTGACGAGCACCCGACAGCTTCCGCAAGATCCCATACCGTGGCAATTGAGGACTTTGTGAACCCCAGGATATAGTGAGACACCCGCAGCGAGTGCCTCCTTGCGAAGGTTGGCACCTTCAGGAACTTGAATTTCTTTTTTTTCAGTAGCAAAGGTAATTGTTGGCATAGGATTCTCTCGATAGGAAGGCCTTTGTTTCCCGATACTGTAGTCATCTGGGCCGTTTGCTTCCAGCGCGGCCAAACTAATCCCGGAGG
>JAUWWJ010000337.1 GCA_030616935.1 Planctomycetaceae bacterium | reverse complement strand
GAAAGTTAGTTCCTCCAAGGCTGCTCATCAAGTATAGAGTAGCCGCTAAAAAGCGAGGCTTCCTGCCGCTGCCTCGCTTTTTGTTTCTCTGTCAATCCCCAGTATGACTTCGCTGAATAAGCTCAAACATTGGAAAGGGAGGGGAATGCGTAGGGTGTCCCCAGTTTCCTGTTGGTGGTCGTGTTTCAGCAGATTCGATTGAGCATCGACAAAACTAATAACAATATTGCCGCTCGGAGAAGGACGTTATATACTGATGGAAAGCATGACGAAACTAGTCAGCTGTGTCGGTCGCTTTTTATCCAACATGGGTAAGTTTTATATTAGTGATGATACCATTGTGTATATCCGGTATTTGGGAACTCATACACGGGCTCTTAAATAGGAGCACCTGAGTATGATCGGAACGCGACCCGATTATGAGCGGCTCTCTAAATATTCTTCAGATGCTTGCTTCCGGCTGATATTTGGCCAAGGCTTGACGCATGTCAATGATGGTTTTCTGCAGATGACAGGATACTCGGAAGAGGAAATCCTTCGTCGCCCAAAAATTTTTAATCAATTAATTCAACCTTCAGGTCTGGAAGAATTCTTAGCAACAGAGGAACGGCTGCGAGAGGGAGGGGAGGAAACAGCCTCGCTAGTGACCAGGATGGCGGATAAAGAGGGGAGGACGCTGTGGGTGGAGTTGTTTCTCGTTGTGGCTATGGATGAAACCGGCCAGGTAATCGGGATGGATGGCCAGGCACGGGATGTCTCACAGCACCATCAATTGGCTGATCTTTTACGGCTGCGTACTCGAGAGCAGACAGTGCTACTTCAAGTGCAACGTGAGTTACTGGCTCAATTGGAACTGCCCCAGTCACTGGAATTGATCGTCGAGAAGGCGCGTGCGCTCTTGAACGCCTCCGAATGCACCTTATATCTCTTGGAGTCGGATGACGCAACCCTGACGCCGGCAGCCTCCTCAGGTCAATACGCAGAGCAGATGATGGACAGGCAGTTGATGGTGGGGGAAGGTTTAACCGGGTGGGTGGTAGAGCATGGTTTACCTCAGCGAGTAGATCAATCACTGGCAGATCCTCGAACTATACAGGTCAATGGGACATCGGTGGATGACAAAAGCCTGCTTTGTGCACCGTTGCATATCAGCGACCGGATCTCAGGGGCGTTACTTTTAGGCGGTGCTCCCCGGCAATTTAATGATGATGATTTGGATTTGTTGGTGGCCCTGGCCCAGGTGGTCTCTCTGGCTGTGGCTAACACGCAATTATTTTCCGAGGTACAACGACTGGCCACCGTCGATGATCTGACTGGGGCTTACAACCGCAATTACCTCAACGCCCACCTAGAAAACGAACTTAATCGGGCACGGCGTCTTGAATACCCTCTTGGTTTGCTTATCGTAGATGTTGATGACTTGAAGAAGGCGAACGATCGGTATGGTCATTTAGCCGGTGATGAATTGCTGAAGTTGGTAGTCTGTGTGCTAACACAGAGCATACGGGAGACGGACTGGGTAGCCCGCTATGGGGGTGATGAATTCGCGGTGGTGCTCCCAGGTTGCTCAGCTGATCAACTAGTGGGCACCGCAAAGAAGTTGCAGAGCTCGATGGCGGGTACGATCCTGGAGTTACCTAAAGGGCAGTCGATTGAACTCAGCGTTAGTATTGGCGGAGCAGCTTATCCTGAGAACGTTGATAACGTTGACGATCTGGTGCGAGAAGCTGACGAAGCCGAGCTTGAGGCTAAACAGGCTGGCGGTAACCGGGTTGTGGTACGGTCTGCTCGGGTTAGTCAGTCGCACTCTGGTAAGGAAGCGGTAGGTTCCGAATGATCGTCAACCCCGATCATCCCGACTGAAGGATAACGAAGATTGATGGCTGGTTAAAGTGAGTGGTGCAATTGAGTGAAAGCATTATTTAATGACGATTAAGTCGGATTCTAAATACTACCTTCTATATGATCAACTTCGTCGCAGCGGGGAGAGTAGGATCACACTCACCTTCAATGAGATAGAGGTTCTCATCGGCGATCGATTGCCCGCCTCGGCGCGCGCTGGACGATCCTACTGGAGCAATCGATCAGGTGGTGCAATCCAGGCTGCTGCCTGGATGGAAGCTGGCTACCATGTGGTCGCAGTAGATTTTCCGGCTGGGAGGGTTACATTTGAACGCCCGGTAGTGAGTTACACAGTGCGCCGGGAGGGAGACACCATTCTGTGGGATGGAACTATGGTCCGGGCATTACGAGTGCACCTCGGTGCAAACCAGGCGGTGTTGGCGGAACTGCTGGGCGTGCGGCAGCAAACAGTAAGCGAGTGGGAGACTGCCGTCTATACTCCCACACGAGCGCGCTCAAAACATTTGACGATGGTCGCTGAACGGGTAGGTTTTCCTTTTGGTGAAGGTAAGCATGTAGCTAAAGTGGCAAGAAAAGTGGATGTTGACAAGAAACCCGATACCGTGTAGAATGTCACTAACCCGAACATAGGTTCGGTCCCGGGTGGGAGCGCCTAGGGGTGGTCCGATGGCGAGTGTGCAAAGGGGGTTGGATGCACAATAAGGACGATAAACCTCGGGCGCTCTTTCTTTTCCCAGATGGCCAACTGCTTGGTGATGACCTAATCTGTTCGGGTATTTTCTCTTCTGGATTAGAAGGAAAACCTTGCCCTTTCTCTGAGGGAGGAAGGATGCCTCGACCGCAACCGATTGATGAAGCCAGCAAGCCGATGTTGGGTCAATCTGGCGGGCTGGCTCCACCATGTGCGGTGGAATCTTTGGGCAACCTGGAGGCATGGCAAAGCGCTGGAGAAGTCCGCTACCCCGAAGAGTTGGGTTCGCTCAAGGTATATAAGTGCCGCCAGATGTTCTTGCTGGTGGTGCCAGGGTTGAGGGAGGATTAGGAATATAGGTTTGTAGTGCACCCCAAAAGCTATGGAATGTTGATATAACTTAATATAGATATACTCCTACCAGCTGGGATAATTCTAGAAATAGCTACACCAATAGACCGTTTCCTTTCATCGTCAAAGGAATCGATAAATATCTAGGGGGCTATCCTGAGTGGGGCAGCCCAGAGGTAGATTGCTTTAATAATGAAAAAGAGTGATTTATGAACAGGTGCTAAAAGAAAAGAAACATCGAATTAATCCTATAACTCGTATTCATGCTAG
>JAUWWJ010000243.1 GCA_030616935.1 Planctomycetaceae bacterium | reverse complement strand
GGCAATGATCGTGAAGCTTGATATTTGAATCTGTTGTACTGTCTGGCATGAGGCGGCTCTTTATAAAGAAAAAGAAAGTTTATGCGCAGGTGTGGATATTTCTCCTGTAATGGTACGCTACCAAATACCATAGGTCTTGGTCAGCACACAGGACCAAAGGCCAGTGTACGTCGAATTACACCGGCATGGAGGAGTTTGTTTATGGTTACTCATAGTCGTCGATCTTTTATTGCATCGGCTGCTGCAGGTGTTGCAGGAATTTCTGTCACCCATGCAGCTGCACCAGTACCCCCCAAATTCAGCCTTGGAATTCAAGCATTCTCGTTGAGAAAATATTCGCTTGATGACGCTTTGCGTCATACAAAAGAGTTAGGTTTTGACGCGATTGAATTCTATCCAAAAATGTTTTCAGTGACGGATAGCCAGTCACAAATCAAGACAGTGTTGCAGAAGGTAAAAGATCAGGGGCTGAAGATTTCTGCCCATGGTGTCAATAAATTCACTGCAGACAGGGAAGCTAATCGAAAAGTTTTTTCCTTTGCAAAACAGGCTGGAATAAAAATTCTGACAGCGGATCCATCAGCAGATTCCTTTGATAATCTTGAGGAACTTGTTCAGGAATTCGATATTCGTATTGCTATTCATAATCACGGACCAGGTCATCGCTACAGCAAAGTCCTTGACGTTTTACGCGCTATTGAAAACCGGGATCAACGCATTGGAGCGTGTGCTGATCTTGGGCACTACATTCGTTCAGCTGAACGGCCGGTCGAAGTGATACGGCTTTTAAAAGGCAGGTTGTACGGCATCCACCTCAAAGACTTTGCTGAAATGCAGAAAAAAACAGAGGGCGTCATTCTAGGACAAGGCCATCTTGACGTCCCGGCTGTATTCGTTGCGCTCGATAGGGTTGGGTTTCCAGAAGATGGTGCGCTTTCTCTGGAATATGAGAAAAACCCAGAAAATCCTTTGAATGACATTCAGCAGTGTGTTGCCATTGCCCGCAAAGCAATGGCTTCATAACTGCGACTCGGTTATTCTGCTGGATGCGTAGGTAGCGAGAGCAAGTCGCACAGTTGCCACGTCATGCACTCGCAAGATGTGGATGCCCTGGTCAGCTAGACTGCAGGCTGTTGCAGCCGTTGCGATATCACGTTCGTGTACAGATGCTTCTCTGTGGAGTGTCTGTTTCACTAATTTACCAAGAAACCCTTTGCGGGAATGGCCAATTAGAATTGGGCATTTAAGGTCAAGGAATTTTGACGCATGTTTCATCAGTTCGATATTATGACTGTGTGTTTTTCCAAAGCCGATACCCGGATCAAGACATATTGATTCAAGGGCGATGCCAGCCGAAAGCAGAGAGTTCTTTCGATCTTCTAGATAGTTATGAATTTCTTCTACGACGTTTTCATACGTCGGGTTGATCTGCATTGTTTTTGGGGTGCCTTGCATATGCATGGCACAAATTCCGGCACCAGTTTCACTTGCAATTTGGATCATTGCGGGGTCGCCCTCAAGACCTGTGACGTCGTTGATTATCTCAGCGCCATTCTCTAACGCGCATTTTGCCACATAAGCCTTCGACGTATCGATAGATATGGGGCAGTCCGATTCATGTGAAAGAATCCGGATCACTTCTCCGACTCGCCGCCATTCCTCCTCAGGATCGACTGGATCTGAGAAAGGCCGAGTACTCTCTCCACCGATATCTAGAATCTCAGCGCCAGCCTCAATGAGGGACAGTCCATGCGCTACCGCAGTTTTGGTCTGTGCCCACAGACCGCCGTCAGAGAAGCTATCCGGCGTAGTATTGACGATCCCCATTAAAAGTGGCAATTCGTCAGATCTGGGTAGACGCACACTCCGTGTACGAAGTTGCCACTTAGCAGGATCAGCAACATGTGGCTTCATCACCACGGTTCTTCCATGAGTCCAACAATTTGCTGCGACATTTTAACAATGCCCTCTTGCTGGGTGCTGACTACGGATCGACCATATTCTGGAACGAGTGCAGCTGCCTGACCAACATCAACACTTGCCGCAGGCACTGGGATGGAGCCCGAAGCTAGAACGGCTCCACCTCGGTCTGCCCAGGTGACAAGAACTTGTAGATTCATTTCAACCATTCTCGATTGATCCGTTGGGCTCTCGACCATCATGCGTTTGGTGTCAGCAACGATGCGACCGGTTAAAATGCTGTCAGCGCCAGCACTATCAACAACCTTGAACGGGGTCCTCTTCTCAATTTCTTTACAGACGGCCTCAGTCAGCCGCTCACCAATATCGAGAGCAGGCGTCATACGAAAGCTGTCACATTGAAAGAGTGGTACATAGATTGTGCGAACATTTGTCGCATACAGAGTGCTGTTCCCAAACTGATATGCAGCACACCCCACGACTCCCGGCAGAAAGCAGGTAAGCCCGTACAAAACTTTCCGGCGATTGATTGATGGGACCATTATGAACCTCACCTCAGTGGCTGATTTTCACCAGTACTGTCCTGGCTGGCAATAACGGTGTCGGCTTCAGCCATGGCATCTAGTTCAGCCTCTTTCAGAGAATCTGGGTTCAGGAAAGCTGTAAGAGTTGGCCAAGGATTGTCGTCGAAATCATCGAGTCCTGCGATGCTTTCAAGTTGCTTTCGTGCACGTTGAGCAAGCATGGTCTTTGGGTAGTCCTGGGCAATAAGTGCGTAATAGATACGAGCAGAAGAATAGTGTTTTCCTTTTGCATAAAACTCAGCCCTCTTCCAGTGACGAAGGGCCTGCTGGGCTGCAATTTCAGCACGTATTCGAACAACGCGTTCCTCTTCGTCACTACCCAATTGATGTGGGAATTGGACAAGAATCTGGTCTGCCAAGACTTCTGCCTCATCGAGCATGCCTCCCTCGTATGCAGGGCCTTGATACGCCCGAAATTTTGCTTGGAGTGCAAATAGATGGGCCGGCATCAGAAATTCGCTGTCTGGGTACTCTGTCCGCAGAACTGAATAAAAGTAATCGGCGTCAAGCCATTCTTCCTCAAGGAAATGGGCATTTGCTTGTGCCATCAGGCTATCGTCAGCAAGTGATCCACGGGGATCATTCAGTTGAACATGTTCATATGCTTTGAGAGCTCTTCCTCGTGTGTCAAAGAGAGGACGACTTCGATTAATCAAATTTGGTATCAAGAGTGGAACGTGCTGCTTTTCATCAAGTGCCAACCAGTACTGCGCGATCACAAACTGTCGTTTAGCTATACGATCAAGGTACCGAGTATTAGGGTACTTTTTCACAAGGGAATCGTACTGATCCTCCGCTTTCGGATACTGGTCAGTAAAAAAAAAGACACTCACCAATCTGCCACATGGCATCTTCTTCGATAGCAGAATCCGGCCATCGGTCAATAACGCGATAATACTGTTTCAGAGCAGCTTTGTATTCTTTCTGAACAAACAAATCATCACCCTCGGCGAGAGCATCTTTCGCTACTGACTCATTCGGGCCACGACCAACCAGTTTCTTGAAACGCCGATTTATTGTTTCACCATTCAAGGCATTCCAACCAAAATCTTCATCACTCGGTGTAAATTCTGATGAGATGACAGAAGAAGATTCATCATCAATAAGTGATTCATCCGGTCCTACACTCGAATCACTCCATGGCCATGTTGGCTTAGTGAGTGTGGCGCATCCACTTGCAAGGAGCGTGATAAAGAACCCAATGATCAATGGGAAAGCCCTTGGATAGGCCCTCTGGTTGGTTGAACGGTTCATCGGTGTTTCTCGCGTGACGAGGGAAAGGTTTTCGCAAGCCAATGACTGGTTTTCAGACGATATCCGAGAATATTGGCAAATAATGTATTCATGATCGCACGAATCTCCCCAAACGGAGGTTCTGGCTGCGATGTGTATTCATTTTGGTCGAAGGAGTCGGCAAGTTGCCGCAAAGAGACAATTGCTTCACTCGAGACTGAAACAACAGATCTTTTTCCTCTTCTGCAGCGTTGGCAGAGCCCTCCTCCTCCAAGCATGCTGAACGATATTCGTCGGCCTTCCAATGGTCGCTGACATTCGGCACAGCAATAGAGTGATGGGAGTTGTCCAAGTTG
>JAUWWJ010000367.1 GCA_030616935.1 Planctomycetaceae bacterium | reverse complement strand
CTTCAAAAGCTTTCTTTGTCGACACCCGCCACCTACTTTATTCCGACAGCAGATCATTTCCTTGACCCGTCTGGGAATCCGCGGGATGAACTTTTTGTTGATGACCAGCTTCATCTCAACAGTGATGGGTATAAGAAATGGTCAATATTGATTCGTCGAGAGTTAGATGAAGTACTTCAGTAGGTTGAGTTCTAGAACGCAAGGTCGATAGTTTCTTCAGTCTCTCCCGTTAAAAGCTAACGAATACGTGCCGTTTCACAGGAGTGTTCTATGCGAGGAGTACGAAAGATATGAAGTCATGTACTCAACTTTTTCTACGTTAATTCACCCGAGATTCGGACCACCTGTGGAAGGCAGCCGGTGTCTTGGTACAACAGTTAGTCGTGGGCACCATGAGCGCACATGAAGGAAAAATCAGACTGATGGAAAGTAACGAGGAGTGAACCACGGTATGGCAAAAAAGATTAAAGCAGAAGGACCAGTCGTTGAGCTCGATGGGGATGAAATGACCAGAATTATCTGGCAGTTTATTAAGGAGAAACTGATCCTTCAGTATGTCGATGTAGAGCTCCGTTATTTCGATCTATCTGTTCAAAGTCGAGACGCAACTGATGACCAGATTACAGTCGATGCAGCTCATGCGATTCAAGAGTGTGGCGTCGGTGTAAAATGTGCCACGATCACCCCGGATGAAGCGAGAGTAGAAGAGTTTGCTTTGAAGAAGATGTGGCGAAGTCCGAACGGTACGATTCGCAATATCCTTGGAGGGGTAATATTCCGAGAGCCAATAATTATTAACAATATACCGCGGCTCGTTCCGGGGTGGACAAAGCCGATTGTTGTTGGTCGGCACGCATTTGGAGACCAGTATCGTGCAACGGATTTGAAGATTCCAGGTCCCGGGAAACTTACTTTGACGTATGCTCCATCTGATGGATCTGCGCCTATGGAGATGAATGTCTATGACTTTCCATCCAGCGGTGTAGCGCTGGCAATGTACAACCGAGATGACTCGATACGCGACTTTGCTCGAGCAAGCTTCAGGTATGGTTTGGCCCGAAATTATCCTGTCTATCTTTCAACTAAAAACACAATCCTAAAAGCATACGACGGTCGTTTCAAAGACCTGTTTCAAGAAGTGTTTGATGCTGAATTCAAAGCGGAATTCGACGCGAAAGGAATAACCTACGAACATCGTCTTATTGACGACATGGTGGCATGTGCCATGAAGTGGGAAGGTGGGTATGTTTGGGCATGTAAAAACTACGATGGTGACGTGCAGAGCGATATTGTAGCCCAGGGGTTTGGGTCATTAGGACTCATGACGAGTGTATTGATGACGCCGGATGGAAAGACAGTTGAGGCTGAAGCAGCCCATGGCACAGTCACGAGGCATTACCGCCAGCATCAGCAGGGAAAACCTACGAGTACCAATCCGATTGCATCAATTTTTGCGTGGACACGAGGTCTCGCACACCGAGGCAAGCTTGACCAGACTCCAGACGTAACGGCCTTTGCAGAAACACTTGAAAGAGTTTGTATCGAAACAGTTGAACAGGGCAAGATGACAAAAGATCTGGCCTTACTCGTTGGGAAAGACCAGCCATATCTTCAGACACAAGAGTTTCTGGATGCAATTGACGAGAATCTTCAGTCTGCAATGGCTTAACAGAACGGACTGTATGAACATCGTGTGTGGAGTTGTGATGGTGTTTCCAAGCGCGGATAACTTTTTATATACTTGTGAGAGTTTTTCTGATGAAATTAGTCGAGTATGCCCACACGCCTAAGTGCTTGTCATTTTTTAGCGTAGTGTTCATCGCCGGTTTTTCTGTGCCGCACGCTGCTTTTGCCAGCCAAAGCGATTCAGCGCACCATCTCTTTATTTTGTCAGGGCAGTCCAATATGGCTGGCTTGAGGCCAGAAGAGTCTTTTATTCCCAATGTGGAGGAAGCATTTGGGAAAGACCATGTCATTGTTGTGAAAGATGCCCTCGGTGGGCAACCAATTCGTAGATGGTACAAGAATTGGGAGGCTGCAGATGGCAGTCGACCGGAGTCAACAGGAGATCTCTACCAACGTCTTATGGAAAAGGTTCAGCAGGCGATAATTGGTAAAGAAATTCAAACGGTTACCTTTATTTGGATGCAGGGTGAGCGAGATGCAAAGGAAGAGCATGGAGAGGTCTACGAAGCAAGTCTTGAGGGCCTACTTGAGCAGGTGTCCTGTGATTTGGAACGAGACGACATCAACGTTGTAATTGGTCGTCTCAGTGATTTTGATATGAACAATATAAAATATCCTCATTGGACATTGGTCCGTGAGCAACAGGCCGACTTTGCACAGGATGGTTCACGACGTACTTTAGTTAATACAGATGATCTCAATGATGGAGTGAATCGTCGCGGAAAAGAAATCAGGAATGACTTGCATTACTCAGCACAAGGGTATGTCGAATTAGGTAGGCGATTTGCAAAAGAGGCCATTCGGCTGATTGAGGCTTCGAATGGGCTCAGTCGTGGGCAGTAGCACGGTCTTGCCAGTACGTATATTGAAAGTTACAGGGGGCTACGGATGGTGAATTCATACGCCAGAATTGCTGGAATCATCCTCGTGCTTGGGAATGCACTATATCTGTACGATCAGACAGTATGTCGTGGTTCGGAACCAAATATTCCTGAAGGTCGTGTTCTTGTAATTGGAATAGATGGCGTTCGGCCTGATGCACTTCAGATTGCAGATACGCCAGCTATTGATGAACTCATCTCAGAAGGTGCATTTACAAACAACACGAAAATTCTCGGCGATCGCTATCGCGAAAATGAAACGATCAGCGGGCCAGGGTGGTCAAGTTTTCTCACGGGAGTCTGGGCAGATAAACATGGCGTTAACGACAATACGTTTCGCGGCGAAAAATATGATGAGTACCCACATTTTTTCG
>JAUWWJ010000148.1 GCA_030616935.1 Planctomycetaceae bacterium | reverse complement strand
TTCCCACTCCCCTGATATGGTGCTGTCTTGACGGCTGAAGCTGGGGCGATCGGTCGCTGTGGCTGGCTGCGACCGAATAGTCGGGTCACGGACGGTCTCCTTACGAAAATAGATTGTGATACATCACGGTCTCTTTAATGGACTGTCGGTTTTCCGGAACTGTTTACTGAGATTTTGTGGTTTCAACGCAGGCCTCTACGCGATCAGCTTTTTCTGCCTGATCGTTAGAGTTCCAAAGTGGTGGCAGTTCCGCGAAGCGTTTGCCCGTTCGGAACAACTCAGGTACGATCTTTCCTGTAAAAGGTCACCTTCGACTGGTTTTTCCACCCATTCACTTGTTTTTGCGGAGACGTACATTCATGGCTTACACGCTTCCCCCACTCCCCTACTCCTTTGACGCACTCGAGCCTCATATTGATGCTCGCACAATGGAAATTCACCATGACAAACATCATGCTGCCTATGTGGCAAATGTGAATAAAGCTCTTGAAGGTA
The DNA here is from genome assembly GCA_030616935.1 of Planctomycetaceae bacterium. The sequence continues at coordinate 4,837 of JAUWWJ010000148.1, read as the reverse complement.
GTCCATTAGCGGAACTGCCAATAGAAAAACTCATCAGTGACCTGGAGCAGGTACCAGAAGCAATTCGTACTGCTGTACGCAATAATGGTGGTGGACATGCAAATCATTCACTTTTTTGGGAGTCATTGGGAGGCGGTAAAGGTGGTGAACCGTCGGGAGAACTCGGTCAGGCAATTTCCTCGGTGTTTGGCAGTTTCGCAAATCTCCAAGAATCGTTTACCAAAGCAGCAATGACACGTTTCGGTAGCGGGTGGGCCTGGTTGTCTGTTGATCCTCAAGGCAAACTCCTTGTAGAGAGCACGGCAAATCAGGACAGCCCGGTCATGCATGGCAATATTCCCCTTGTTGGAGTCGATGTGTGGGAGCATGCCTACTATCTTCTCTACCAGAATCGACGAGCCGACTATGTGAAGGCGTTTTTTGACGTCGTGGATTGGGATGTTATCGGGAATCGTTTCGTGACAACCAAGGCATAGCCCATTCCCCCTAGACTCCCCTGTTTTGAAGTAATTACCTGCTGTATCACAATCTCAACGTGATACAGCAGTTTTTTTTTAGCTGACGGTAATTCAGATAAAGGATGACGTTGACAGCTAGCCGATACAAAACGTATTCCCTGCTTAATCCGATTTTCTAGCCATGCTGTTTGGGAGAAACGTTCATGCATCTGATCACCCGGATCAACCATTGCCGTTGGAGTGCCGTAGTAGGCACAGTTGTGTTGTCGTGTCTACTCGTACTCATTGCCTGCGGCAGTGGTTGTAAGAGCGGGTCATCAATGGGTACCTCGTGGGGATCACTCGGTATGAGTGGGCCTGATCCTGCAACGCTTGCTGAGGCACCAACGTTTGAGGGAGATACAACAAAGCCATCAGCAACCGCGCAGCCCTATCCAACAACATCGACACCTGATAGCTACGCGTTGCAGCCGAATGATCAGGCTCTTCCTGGCGATCAGGCACTGCCTGCCATGGTTGCTACAACATCTCCGCCCCCACAGTCTCCTGTGACATATGGGGCAGCCCCTCCGGCTGATCAGCCAACGACACCAGCGCCAAGTGCGGTTGCATCCGCATCACCGCAACCGCAGGTAGGTCCATATCAAGCGGTGCCTGCAGCCGTACCAGCAGCGGTACCAGTTGCAGCTGGCTCACTAGCAAGTGCCCCTCAGGCATCTGACACGACAAGCCGGTTTAGCTCTGCCGCCGCGAGCACATCACCTCCACCGATGCCGGGTAGTGCGGCAAGTGGACGTTTTTCAAGTTTGGGGGATCAGCGGGTCGCTGGTCTTCAGCCGTCTGCCAGTATGGCTGGGAGCCGATTTAGTAGTCCGCCGGCAGTCGGTTCTCCAGTGAGTCCTGCATTTTCGCAGACCGCTTCTGATGAACCTTCGTCGAGAAGCAGGTTTTCAGAGATGCCTCCCTCTTCCGTTGGGACACCAGCAGTTCCATTCCCCGAAACCCGCTCAAATGCTCAGCAGAGTGAGTCCTCGATGCATTCTCCTGAAGCGTCACCATTGACTGCTCCGCAAGGTCATCCGTCTCTTGAGGCACCGATGCATTCTCCACCTGTGCCTCCAACTTCTCGCCGTCCTGATCCTGGATACAGGCCGGGCGGCACTTCGAGTTATCAGCCAGCAGGCCCAGTTATTGTTCAGTCACCAGAATCGGAGCATCGCCTCGATGGCGTCGGCGGGCAACCGGCTCCTGATCAAGATATTTCTCCGGCCTCATTCGAGGCTCAGCTTGGTAGTCCGCAGATACCGAACTAGGTTTGGTCTGAGCAGGAGAAGATTTCTCGATGTTCGGTAGTCACCAACCCATTACCATATTTGATTCAATAACTTTTCTGGCTCGCTCGAGGTCGTCTCCGGTTTCGTTCATGTAGAGACGAATGGCGTGAAGTTTGTCACCAGATGCTCGAGCAAGGCAGTCGCGGGCAGTGCTGCTCGGCAGGAGTGGCTGATCGTCGTGGCTTTCGGACACAATTCCCAACGCAGATTTTGATATGACCCACGTGTCTCGCGGTCGACGAGTGAGGCGAAGAATTTTCTCTTGGGGATACGCTTCAGCGACGACAGAAGATGCAGAATGTTCATTTTCTGCCCATGAGATGATGATGTGTGCTTCGGTTTCAATTTCGAACAGTGGCATGGACGGAACTTCCTTTCCCCAATCAAGAGACAATTGTGCGGGTATGTAGTCGAGCCCAACGTCTAGTTTACCGTGCCCGTGGTCTTCATGGAATGATACAGATCGGGGCTTTTGTAAGCTTTCCGGTCTCATGCGTGGGGCTAAGGCGGAGCGAATCATATTTCTGACGTACCAAAAAATCAAAGAATGATGCCGCCCGGCCGCAGGTGCCATACCGGTGCGCATTTCTTTTGTGGTCAACCCCGAGATTTTCGTTGACTGGCTTTTCTTTCGTCACTCCCGAGTAGGTTTTCGTCGGAAAAGGCTGAGACCCCTTTCTGGCATCCTTTTTCTGTTATATTCTGATTCCTCGCGAGAGTTTCTCGCCCTGAATTTCTACAATTGTTTTGATTGGAGAAATTCGAGGGGGGTGTAGCTCAGTTGGTTAGAGCGCCAGCCTGTCACGCTGGAGGCCGCCGGTTCGAGTCCGGTCACCCTCGCTTGTCGATTGAACGCTGCGGGCGTTCCCGACGTTCTTACGGTGTGGTCTATAAAAATGCCTATTCCCCACGCTGGACGAGCCATTGTGACGGGTGCTGTGAGTGGCCTTGGTAAGGCAATCACGAAAGAGTTGGCAAGTCGCGGGTGGGAGATCGCAACTGTCGATTCGAAAGACACGAGTGATCAGGCGTGGTCAGATCTTGAACATGATGTTCTCTCTCGTGGTGGAAAGTATCTGTCCAGTCCGTTTGACATTCGTGATGTCGACTCCTGGCGCCGACTGTCTGATCAACTTCTAGAACAATGGCCCACCATTGATCTTCTTGTGAATGCCGCTGGTGTTGGTGCAACAGGTGAAGTCGGACAATTGCCAATTGAACAGTGGCAACGAGTACTTGAAACAAATCTTCTTGGAACAGCCATTAGTTGCGAGACATTTCTGCCGCGCATGCGAAGCCAACAGCAGCCAGCACGACTATTAAATATTGCTTCGATTGCAGGGCTTTTGTCGCCACCATCCATGGCGGCTTATTCTGCGAGTAAGGCAGGAATTATTGCCTTGTCAGATGCGCTTGCTGCAGAGTCTCAAGGGCAGCCAAGCGTTACTGTCGCGTGCCCTGGTTTTTTTCGGTCCGGACTTTTGAATTCGTGGCACTTCTCCCACGGCATGGAGCGTCGAGAGGCAAATCGTCGTATGGCGAAAACAGCGTGGACGTCGGAGTTAGTGGCTCGGCATGTCCTGGCTGCAACTTTTCGGGGGCAGCACTGTGTGGTTCTCGGTCGACTAGCTTGGTCGCTTTGGATGCTGAAGCGTTTCTCGCCACGTCTCACAATGAAATTAATCGGCAGGATGTATCATCAACTCTCACCAGATGAATAGGCATCCATGAGAGGCAGTGCAAGTGTTCCCGGATTGCCCAAGAATCAGACAATGCCTGTCATGTCCTGAAGCCACGCACGAATCTCATTTTCGTATTCACTGGCTAAGCCACCAACAATAAGTTGGCGGTGGAAACTTGCTGCACCTTCCTGCTTCAAGTCGGCATCTTCAGCACTAGGAAATCGCTGGCTTGGATCTGCAGCAACGAGGCCACTACAGAAATTCATCAGAAGTTCGTTACAACTCACTTCACCCGGAAGAATTTGGGGCAGTCTGTGAGCCAGAGAACGTTTCGCCTCAAGTAGGTCTTGGAATGACGACAGGCCTGAGAATGGAGGTTGGCCGCTCAGCATTTCCATGAGTACATAGCCGAGGCTCGCGAGATCTGACCTCGGAGAATGTTCACGTCCCTCTAATACCTCCGGGGCGGCGTAGGCGGGGGTGCACGTCCTTCGAGACGGTGCAGTTTCTAGAGCCACGGCTGAACCGATATCGATAATTTTCGCATTGCCAGTGCGCTTCACCATGATGTTCGAACTCTTCACATCACCATGAAGAATATTGACTCGGTGAAGTGCCGCCAAGGCTGCCAGGCATTCGCGCACGATTGCAATTGCCACGCCAGGTTTGAGACGAGACTGACGTGGCCCCGGAGTTACGATGACATTATTCAAGTACTCCCAGCGAGACGCCGAAACGCGTTCTCGTGTTTTTTCAAGAAGATCCGGGGCGAGGAGTCGCGAAAGGTCATACCCATCAATCCATTCCATCTCCATAATTCTGATCTGACGCTGTTCAACAAAGTTTTGTACATCGAGCAGATTGTCTTGTTGAATCTGAGCGACTTGTGCAGAGACACGCGCAATTTCCTCCATCGCTGCACCGTATGATTTTTCTGAATCATATCGCTCAGGAGAAAAAACCTTGAGAGCAACCGGCAGTGTAAACCCATCAGTTCCTTTCCGAGTGGTCAAGAAGACTACGCCCTGCCCCCCGGAACCAAGACGTCGTCCAAGATTATGGTACTGAGTCCAATTGAGCCGGCCGCCATCAAGAACATCGCCGTATCGAGAAAGGAGCGCGTCTGGACAGCGGCCCCCTGCTACACCTGCCGCAGGTAAGGTTGGTTGGCCATCTTGGAAAATTGTTGTTGACATGAGTGACGGCCTTTGGCCGGACGTGTGTTGCTGTTTGGGGAAGGAATGCTGGAGGGAAGTCTTCTCAGAAAAGGTTTACGGTTGATGATGGCGGAATGACAGTTAGGAAGCTGGCGGAGGAAAACCGAGTTTTTTGTCCACAGAATTGATCAGTGGCTCACCCCGTC
>JAUWWJ010000321.1 GCA_030616935.1 Planctomycetaceae bacterium | reverse complement strand
TGTGCCCTGTTAGATCGCCACAACACTGATTACTTGAGGCTGATCCAGCGACAGGGAAGTATTTGTGAAGATTGCACTGATTAGTGACATTCATGGAAATCTGGAGGCACTCACTGCAGTTCTTCAGGATATTGAAGAGCAGAGTGTTGATGCTCTCTACTGCCTTGGTGACATCGTTGGATATGGCCCTAATCCATGCGAGTGTCTTTCTACTGTTCGTGATCGATGTGAGAAGATAATTCTCGGGAATCATGATCAAGCGGCCCTATTTGATCCAGATGGATTTAATGTAGGAGCCGAACGAGCAATTCGCTGGACCCGTGACCAACTTGAGTCTCATGATCAGCGATCGCGTCGATCAGAGGAGAACCTCTTTGATTTCCTTGGTGAATTACCAAGGAGCTTTAAGGAAGGGGAGATACTTTTTGTTCATGGATCAGCACGACGGCCGCTCGATGAGTACGTGTTTCCCGAAGATATCTACAACCCACTGAAACTAAAGCACATTTTCGAATTGGTGTCTCGTCTCTGCTTTCAAGGGCATACGCACATTCCTGGAGTCTTTACTATTGCGCCGGAATTCGTGGCTGCGGCCGTTGGGCCGGGTACGACTGAGGTCAAGATGGTCTTGCCTGCCACCAAGGCCATGATCAACGTTGGATCGGTCGGGCAGCCCAGAGACAATGACTCTCGATCCTGTTATGTCATTGTCGAAGATTTTGAAACCGTGCGTTATCGGCGAATACAATACGATATGAAAGTGACCTGCGACAAGATTTACAATATCCCTGAACTAGACAACTTTCTCGGTAATCGGCTGTTGGTAGGGCGTTAATAAAAACAGAGGACGCCCCCCTCCTGATTGCACCGAAAACAGGCTACACTACCTTTTTTCCCGCTGGATTACCGTGGAACGACGCTACGCTGTTTTTATCGCTCTTTCATTGGCTGCTGTTCTCAGCAGTCAGATCATGCGCTCAATTCTATTTCCGCAGGCAGAAGAAAAGCCGCCTGTTGTAAAGCCCGTTGTGGACGGCGATGCAAAGGGTCAGGAAAACCCTGTCAGACCAAAAGAAGAACGTGGTCCCACCACTGAAGAACCAAATCGTTCTGCCGGAGATCCACCAACAAAAGAGTTGGGAAGTGAAGTAACGCCAGATTCGGAGCCTTCGGCAACACAATCGGCACCACGTCGTCACCTGTCGTTGGGGTCACTGAATCCTGATGCTCCGGCCGGCATGCTGGTGACGTTGTCGAGTCGTGGCGCGACTGTTGAGCGAATTGAATTAGCAGGCGAACAGTTTCATGATCAGGATGATCGTGGGGCCTACATTGGTCACTTTGCAGCGGATGTCGTTCCTGAGGGGTGCCGACTCAATGTTGTTGGTGATGGGACACCAGCAGAAATCGGAGGGCTTCAGACTGGGGACGTCATTGTTCGCGTAGCAGATTCAACGACTCCTGATCCACAGAGCCTTGCAGCTGTTTTGTCCCGCTTGAAACCTCGTCAGATTGTTTCTGTTACCTTCCGTCGGCCACAAGGAGAAGCACTTGGTCGAGAACAAACTGTCGACGTACAGGCAACGCGGCGGCCCCTTGAGGTAATACGCCCAGAGTTTAGTACTGTTCCAGTCGTTGATGTGAATGCGGGCTTTCACGATCCACTGTCCTTTCGTTTGTCGATCGCATCCCGTGATGGGCAAAAGCGTTCTGAGGACCGCGAGATTGAGGGTAATAAACTTGAACAAAAAGATTGGGATGTAACTGTTTCAAGTGACAGAATGTCTGTTGAGTTTCGTCGAACGCTCGATGGGGGGCTGACTGTAATAAAGCAGTATCGCCTTGTTACGGCAGCAGATAACCCAGTCGGACTTGTGGAGAATGCCCGCGCAGGACGGTATCGCCTGCAGCTTCGTGTGTCTTTCAGGGCATCGCAAAAGACTCAGCTTGAGTACGCAATTGATGGCCCAAACGGCCTGCCGACAGAAGGGTGGTGGTATGCAGCTCGAGTGTCACGTTCATGGGGTTCATTAGGCGTGCGAGATGTCGCAATGCGTTTTGTTGGAGAGCCATCGACGCTTATCAGTGGGCTGGCTTTGACAGATGAAGATGCTGAACAAACAGCGAGTGCGATTCTTGATGAAAAGCCACTGTCATTTGCTGGGGTGGATGCTCTGTATTTTGCGAGTGGGTTACTACCAGCGGTTGAAGGTGCCGAGATTCCGCAACTGGCAGAGGTTCAATCAGTCGTCATTGGAGAAGTGCCAGAGGCCGCTCGTCGGAAGTTGGTCAATGTGAGCTGTCGATTGCTCTCCCGGGAATTACAGCTCGAACCGGATGTGCCAGTAACACATCGATTCGACATATTTGCTGGGCCGAAGCGTCCAAGTTTGCTTGCAACGTTTGGTCTTCCGCAGGCATCCATGAATGATCTGGTGTATTACGGCTGGTTTGGCTGGGTTGCGAGGCCAATGATCGCAATTCTTCATGTTCTTCATGCCATTATTCGGAACTATGGAATCGCTATTATTCTTCTAACAGTGATTGTTCGTGGTGCAATGTTTCCAATCAGTCGGAAGCAGGCATTGTCCTCACAAAAAATGCAGGTTCTTCAGCCGGAAATGAAGGCCATTGCAGAAAAATATAAGAACGATCCTCAAAAACGTACGATGGTTACCCAAGAGCTTTGGCGAAAACATAACTACAATCCAGCCGGTGGGTGCCTTCTGGTGTTTATTCAGATTCCTATCTTTATGGGGCTCTATCGTTCGTTGGCGACAGATGTCGAACTCAGGCAAGCACCACTGTTCACATCGACCATCCGCTGGTGTTCCAACCTTGCTGCACCAGATATGATGCTCGATTGGTCAGGCTTTATGCCAGGCTTCCTGGTCGCTCCTGAAGGGTGGCTCGGCCCCTATCTGAACCTCTTTCCGTTGCTTACGATCGGGCTCTTCTTGTGGCAGCAGAAACTCTTCATGCCACCTGCCGTTGATGAGCAGGCAAAGATGCAGCAGCAGGTAATGAAGTACATGATGTTCTTTATGGCCCTTATGTTTTTTAAGGTTCCGTGCGGGTTGTGCCTCTATTTTATTGCATCCAGTCTTTGGGGCATTGCTGAACGACTACTACTCCCAACTCCGAAGCCTGGTGGTGCACTTGCTGGGGCAGGAGGGCCAACCATAGTAGATGCAGTCAGTAGTAAACCAGGTGAGCGATCCTCAGGTGGGCGGAAGCGTCGAAAACGCCGATAGACTGTAAGCTGCGTTCATCCGGGTTATTCC
>JAUWWJ010000168.1 GCA_030616935.1 Planctomycetaceae bacterium | reverse complement strand
TGGATGGAGCACTAAATACCCACCCAATACACCAGAGATAGCACCAGATGCCCCAAGACAAGGAGTGAATGCCTCATCGCCACGAACGTTCAAAAAAACAAAGGCAAGCGAAGCCAAGACTCCGGCTGCAAGATAGTAAATGAGATATCGGGTGTGACCCATATCGTCTTCAACATTATCACCAAAGATAAAAAGAAACCACATATTACCGAGGAGGTGCATCCATCCGCCGTGCAGAAAAATACCTGTCAGTAATGTGAGGTAAACAGGAATTGGTGTGGGACGAAGACCGGGCACAGACACTTGATATTGCTGCCCTTCATATTCAACCTCCCGTATGGTTGGTTCGGTAACGATATCTTGGCCAGTCACAATTTCGGCTGGCACCTGACAGAAGGCCAACGTGACATCGTCGTTTTTGCCGCCCTGTTGAAACAGCACAAAGACAACCACGTTTGCTGCGATGAGCGACCATGTCACCCATGGAACTCTTTGCCGATCAGAATTGTCATCACTCAGTGGGAAAACCATAGTCGTACGATAGAAGGGAAACCAACGATACTGTTGTCACTCTGACAACTTATCAGTCTCTTAATGTACGCACTGCAATTGAAAAAGGGGACTCTTTTACGCAGCTTTCGAGCGTTGCGACCCCTTTGTCTTCTGAGTCGGTGCAATTTCAGATTCTTCCAGCTTCTGTTCAATCCAGCCATCGACACTCCAAGGACCACCTCCGGCATAAATTAATGCAAGGAGTCCACCGCCAATTGCCATATTTTTCATGAATTGAATTATTTGTAATTGCCTCTGTGCTGGATCAGCGATCATCCAAAAATCATGGAAATAAAATGTTGCTGCCGCGAGAAAGACGAAGAGGAAAGCAGCTCCTATCCGTGTCCATGCACCTGCCAAAAGCGAGAGACCGCCGATAAGAATAAGACCAATTGCGCCAAACAACGCTAACCGAGGATTCGGAATTCCCTCGCTAGCCATATATTCAGCCGTCTGTGAAAAGTGACGAATCTTGCTGTCAAAAGCGCTGAATAAAAAAATCGCTACGAGCATAAAGCGAGCCATTAGAGACACGCATCCCTGAACAAAATTGGCAACCTGTTCCATGATGTAACCGTTTCTGCCTTTATCTCGCAGTCCATATCCCAAACCAGAGAACTTCTAGAAGATACTCGCGTTCGCTTCTATCCACCGCAAGACCGGATAGCCCGTTAAGATTGGCAATCTTGAGAAACAAGGTAGCTGAATGACCTTCTTCACCATTCAGCCCGACAATCAGTCGTTAGTCAGTCCAAAGCCGGTTGCTGACACGTCACGCAGTGAACTGCTCCCCGCCCACGAATTAATTCGAGGGCTGAAAAAGGAACTACTTCTCGATCTGGAAAGAAGCGTTGGATTGTCGCTATCGCGACTGCATCCAGATCGTGACCAAAGGTTGGAACAATGACACCACCATTCACAATGAAAAAATTGAGATAGCTGGCCGGAAGCTGCACATCATCAAAAAAAACACGTGGTGGCAAATCGATGGGTACAACGTCGAGCAATCGTCCACTCGCATCCCTAAGACTTTTCAATAATGCAAAATTTGCCTCGAGTGATTCATGATTGAGATCACTCCTATCAGGTTGGCGAGCCGCAACAACACACCCCGGTGCAACAAAACGAGCCAATTGATCAATATGACCATCCGTATCATCACCAACGAGATCGCCATTTACCCAAAGAACCGTATCGACACCTAAGGAAGACCGAAGAACTGCGGTTAGATCCTTGCGACTATACCCTAGATTTCTTTGTGGATCATCGATGCAACGATGATTTACCAAGAGTGTTCCTTCGCCATCTGTTTCAATCGCACCACCCTCAAGAACTATCTCAGCCTCTTCGACTTGAAGACCAAGATAATTTGCGATTTTTCCGGCGACAGCAGCATCAGCATCCCAAGAAGGATATTTCCCACCCCAGGCGTTGAATCCAAAGTTCACGATCCCAAGTTCCGCGTGAACACTTTTCGACTTCAGAAAAACTGGTCCCGTATCTCGTAGCCATGAGTCATCCGTTGGAATTTCAATGAGAGCGACTTGGTCAACACCCTCCAGCAATGATGAGGCGTGACGAAGCACATCCTCACTGCCAATGACACGCACCGGTTCATAACAAGCAAGAAGCCTGACAAGCTTGGCAAAAGCCAGTGGCACTTCGTCGAAATCACCAAGAAAAGTGTCTCGTCGATGAGGCCAGGCAAGCCAGGTTGCAGCATGTGGCTCCCATTCGGCAGGAAACCGAAAGCCGTTTGTTGGTGAAGATAATCCTTCAACCTTCATTCCATCGAAACTCCGTCATCAATCTGCCAAAATCAGAACAGCCAAGAGATTTTTTTGGGCTCCAATCAAACCATCCCAACATGTGATGAGAACACAAGCCAAACATCGCGATTCAAAACACAGAAACACATTGAAGCAGTTCTGAATTCATTTTCACGCTACGTAGGTAACATCTTGGGATTTCATCCAGGGACAACCTGGCTCAGCTTGGCCGCTGGGACTGGGTACTGTTCTGCTAGCTCGGCCACTTCTCGGCGAGTTGTCTCGATCACCTGTGAGTCTTCCGGTGATTTGAGGACTTGAAGAATCCAAGCAGCCACCTGCTCCATCTCGTCAGCCCCCATTCCTCGTGTTGTAAGGGCGGGCGTGCCTAATCGAATTCCTGACGGATCAACAGGCTTCCGCTCATCGTATGGAATCATATTTTTATTGCAGGTGATCCCACAGCAATCCAATGCCTCTTCAGCTAATTTCCCACCAAGACCGAGCGGCGTGACATCAACCAGCATGAGATGGTTATCGGTACCTCCGCTCACCAGTTTCACACCACCGGCCGCAAGCGACTGAGCAAGCGCCTGAGCATTCGCAATAACCTGTTCCGCATATTCTTTGAAGTCTGGTTTAAGCGCCTCTGCAAAGGCAATTGCTTTTCCTGCAACAACATGCATCAATGGCCCGCCTTGAGTTCCTGGGAACACAGCCCGGTCAAGATCTTTTGCATGTTCTGCTCGGCACATGGCAATTCCGCCACGTGGCCCTCTCAAAGTCTTGTGTGTTGTGCTTGTCACAAAGTCTGCATGAGGCACCGGACTGTTGTGAACACCGGCAGCAACAAGGCCTGCATAGTGTGCCATATCGACCAATAATTTTGCTCCAACTTCATTGGCTATCTCTGCAAAACGTTCGTGTGGGATTTCCCTCGGATATGCGCTTGCTCCAGCAACTATCAACTTTGGCTTATGTTCGCGGGCAAGTCGAACGATCTGATCAAAATCAAGAAGATGGTCATCCTGCCGAACACCGTAGTGAACAAAACGATACAAGATGCCTGAGCTATTCAGTCGCATTCCATGAGTGAGGTGACCACCATGCGCCAAGTCGAACGCGAGCACTGTATCGCCTGGCTTGATAGCTGCGAGGTAGACCGCTGAGTTTGCTTGGCTTCCAGAGTGTGGCTGCACATTTACGTGCTCAGCGCCGAAAAGTTGCTTGGCCCTGTTGCGCGCGAGGTCTTCGACCGTGTCAACAAATTCACAACCGCCATAATATCTTTTGCCGGGATACCCTTCGGCATACTTATTGGTCAAGACGCTCCCGACTGCCTGCATAACTGCTGGGCTGGTAAAGTTTTCACTTGCAATCATTTCGAGGCCTTCTGCTTGCCGAGTTTGCTCCGCAGCGATTGATGACCAAATTGCCGGGTCTTCTAATTCAACAAAGTTCACAGATCACCTCTCGGTTATGTAACAGCTTTAGAAACAGTGCGTCAGACTCCATTTAGAACAATCTTAGACTATTGTGTGAGCGAAATGGCAGGTCGTCAACGAATGAAAATGAATCCGGGCAGCAGAAGCGGCTCTGGCATGAATGTAATCACCGGAATGACAAATGAGCCGAGGCCGAGAATTGTTCTCGCAGTGCCCAATGGCTTCGGCTCATTTCGAATAGGCGGATGATCGACACCCATAAACGTGATTAAAACAACCATCAAAACCCAATGGTCTGCTCCTTCGAGAATGATAGCGGTTATGGCTCCGAGGAGGACACTTCGGGCCACCCAGCACGAACGCCTTCCGAAAAGAGCATGGCAAATGTGCCCACCATCGAGTTGGCTGAGGGGAATCATGTTCAGTCCAGTTACCAGAAAACCTACCCATCCAGCCATTAAGAATGCATTCGGGGTAAGCACCTGGCCGATCGGTAAATCTGGTCGAACAAGTTGCAAAAGCCATGTTGCAAGTAACGGCATCGAAAAGAGGCTGGTATCTGCCGGTTGGTCAAGCACTAGCCCTACTGCAAAAAGAGGAACCGCAACAAAAAGACCAGCGAGCGGTCCAGCTAAGGCGATATCAAACAATTGTCGTCTGTCTGCCCGAGATCCTTCCATGCCGATTACGGCGCCGAGTGTCCCAGTCAGCATCACCGGTAAAGGTAAAAAAAATGGGAGTGTTGCGGGAATTCGATGGCGCCACGCTGCAACAAAGTGACCTGCTTCATGTGCCGTCAAAATTGCCATGACTGAAACCATATAAGTCAGGCCTCGGAACCAATGCACTGTCAGATCATTCGTAAAGCCACCATAAAGACCAAGAACCACTGGTCGCCAACCGACTGTCCCAGCTGCAAACGTTGTGAGGCAGGTTCCCAGAAAGAGGTACATCTGTAATCGAATGCGTGCCGATTGTGGCTGAGCACGATTGAGCCCCCCCGCCTGGTGATTCGCGTTTGTTGACAAAACCACCGGCAACCGGGAAGTCTCAGCCGAAGTGGAAAAATCAAGTGTTTTGACAGGGTCTTCTCTCATGGAACAAAAGAATAGCCCTTGAGAAAGAAATTTGACTGCTACACTTTTATTTCTCTGAAAAACTGGGTGCATTTTTATCTACAATAGAGCGTGAGCCATCTTCTCGGAAAGCAAAAACCATCTGTACCATGAGTGATATAGCCCCCAATACAATAGAATCTACTGGTATTCGACGACAATTTGCCGGCATCGACCTTCAGGAG
>JAUWWJ010000523.1 GCA_030616935.1 Planctomycetaceae bacterium | reverse complement strand
GGATACAGCTACGCAAAACGATGTACCCCATTTGCGCACGTCTGGCTTGGTGCGGCACTCGGCCTGACTCCACTCGCTGCTTGGGTAGCCGTCCGTGGACCTGCTGTACTTTCAAATCCTTCCGATATCGTTCCTGCATTTGTTCTGGCCTTAGCCGTGACTGCCTGGGTTGCAGGATTTGACACGATTTACGCATGTCAGGATGCCGCATTTGACACCAACGAACACCTGCAAAGCCTTCCGGCTCGCTTCGGAATTAAAGGGGCTCTTTATATCTCCGGTTTTTTTCATTTGCTGGCAGTTGCATCTCTTTTGGCACTCCCACAGACAACCCCCCTTATTGGCAGCTACACCACATGGACCGTGTGCGGGATTGCAGTCCTGCTTGTCGCTGAACACCTCCTGGTGAGCTCCCGCGACCTTTCTCGCATAAATCAGGCATTTTTCACGGTAAATGCGGTCATCGGCCTTGTCCTCCTCGCAGGAATAAGCGCCGATCTCTGGTTGACATAATTTAAACAGTTGTTTTTTTCACTTATTTGCGGTTCTAACTATGGCAATAGCAACAACTCATTTACCTCGAGATCCACACATGATATCTGCAGTCCGACAATCACTTGATTCAATCCGTGAAAAGATAGTCTGCGGTGAACGATTGACCTCCAAAGAGTCTGAGAGTCTTTGGGACGACTCTGTCGATCTCCATGAACTTGGTGAACTAGCCAACATCGTTCGGGAACGCAAAAACGGGCATGCCGGTTATTACAACATCAATACACACCTTAATCCGACGAATGTTTGCGTATATCGCTGTTCATTCTGTGCGTTCCGCGCTGATTTGAGGGATGAGCGTGGCTACTGGATGAAAGATGAGCAGATTCTTCAGCGAGGCCAAGAGGCTGTTGATGCAGGGAGTACTGAGATGCATATCGTTGGCGGATTGCATCACCAAAAAAAGTACGATGCATATCTCAACATCATCCAAATTTTGCACGAGAATTACCCCTCACTTCATTTAAAAGCATGGACGCCGGTTGAGATCAACTGGTTTTGCCATCTTACGAAGCGATCAATTGAGGATATTCTGAGTGAAATGAAATCAGCAGGCTTAGGAAGTCTTCCTGGTGGAGGGGCTGAAATCTTTCATCCCGAAGTACGAAGTAAGATTTGTGAGCATAAAGCTGATACGAAAGAGTGGTTTGAGATTCATCGAATTGCACATTCCATCGGCTTGCGATCCAATGCAACGATGCTTTACGGTAGCTTGGAAAATGCCTACCATCGCAATGATCACCTGATTCGTTTGCGAAACCTGCAGGACGAAACTGGTGGTTTCCAAACTTTCATTCCTCTTGCGTTCCACCCAGAAAACACGAGACTCTCTCATATTCCAAAACCATCAGCTGCTATGAGCCTCAGAACAATGGCTATAAGCAGACTTGTTCTCGACAACTTTGACCACATGAAAGCGTATTGGATTATGCTGGGCTTGGGCACGGCCCAAACAGCGCTTTC
>JAUWWJ010000326.1 GCA_030616935.1 Planctomycetaceae bacterium | reverse complement strand
TTTTTCCTCTTCCATGTACGGGAGAAGATACGCAACGGCCTTTTTCATGACCCTTGCACTTTTTACCACCTGAGGAAGAAACATCTTGCCTGCACCGAAGAGGTCGCCGACCGTCTGCATGCCACTCATCAGTGGCCCTTCAATGATCTGAAGGCCCGTGTCGTACTTGGATCTGGCCTCTTCGATATCTTCCTCAACATGATCAGTGAGTCCTTTGAGCAGTGCGTGTGCAAGCCTCTCATCGATGTCGAGTTGCCGCCACTCGTCAACTTTCTTGGATCCGCCTTCGTTATCACCTTTCACGGTTTCTGCAAAATCAATCAGCCTGTCTGTCGCATCTTCTCGGCGGTCAAATAAAACATCTTCAATTTTCTCAAGAAGTTCAGGGTCGATGTCTTCATAGAGCGCAAGTTGGCCTGCATTCACGATCCCCATGTCCATGCCGGCTTTGATGGCGTGATAAAGAAAAGCAGCATGCATCGCCTCACGAACAAGGTTATTTCCTCGGAATGAGAAGGAGATATTGCTCACGCCGCCTGAAATTTTTGCGAGCGGCATTTTTTCTTTGATTTGTCGCGTCGCCTCAATGAAGTTTATCGCATAGCAATTATGCTCCTCCATACCAGTGGCTACCGTGAGAATATTGGGATCAAAAATAATATCCTCGGGAGGGAAGTCAGCCTTTTCTGTGAGAAGTCGGTACGCTCGTTCACATATCGAGACTTTATTGTCTATGTCGGTTGCCTGGCCATGCTCGTCAAACGCCATAACAACGACAGCGGCTCCATAATCACGAATAATTCGGGCCTGTTTGAGGAACGCATCCTCACCCTCCTTCAGGCTGATTGAATTGACAATGCCTTTTCCTTGGATGCATTTTAGGCCGGCCTCAAGGACTTCCCATCGAGAAGAGTCAATCATGATGGGAACACGAGAGACATCAGGTTCACTCGACAGGAGCGTCAGGAATTTGGTCATTACAGCTGGCCCGTCGAGCATGCCTTCGTCAACATTGACATCAATAATGTTGGCCCCATTTTCAACCTGTTGTCGGGCGACACTTAGAGCAGCCTCGTAATTTTCTTCTTTGATAAGCCGGGCAAAAGCTCGTGATCCTGTAATGTTTGTGCGTTCACCAATGATTGTAAAACTGCTCTCAGGACGGACTTCGAGAAGTTCAAGGCCAGAATAACGGCTCAATCGCGGTTGATCTGGTGATCGTCGTGGTGGGTGAAGGGAGACTTCGTCAGCAATAGCACGAATATGGTCTGGAGTTGTTCCACAACATCCACCAACGATGTTGAGAAAACCATCACGGGCAAATTCACCGATGACGGACGCCATCATTTCTGGAGTCTCATCAAAGCCCCCGAGAGCATTTGGCAACCCTGCGTTGGGGTAGCAACTCACCATACGAGGACAGATACGAGAGAGGTCTGCGAGATAAGGGCGAAGCTTTTCAGGGCCGAGGGCACAGTTAATTCCGGCGCTCAGTAAGTTGGCATGAGAGATGCTCTGATAGCATGCATCGACGGTCTGAGCAGAAAGCGTCCGTCCGCCTTCGAAGACAGTAAACGATGCCATGATTGGTACTACTATACCGGTCGAACGGAAGGATTCTTCAATAGCCAGCAGGGCCGCTTTCAGTACAAGGGTGTCAAACGCTGTTTCTGCAAGAAGGAGGTCGACACCTCCCTCGAGAAGCGCTTCTATCTGCGCTCTGTAGCATGCAACCATTTCATCAAAGGTGACATCACGATGTCCGGGGTCAGCTACATTTCCAGCAATTGAGAGTTGCTTATTCGTTGGCCCTATTGAGCCTGCCACAAAACGTGGCTTGTCAGGGGTTTTCAGTGTTGCCGCGTCAGCGGCTTCCCGTGCGATCCTGCAGGCAGCAAGATTCAATTCTCGGGTATGGTCCTGGAGTCCGAAGTCTGCCAAGGCTACAGGTGTTGCACCAAAAGTGTTGGTTTCAACAATGTCAGCACCAGCCTCCAGGAACGAGGCGTGAATCTGCTTTATGGCTTCTGGCTGCGAAAGCGTTAAAGCGTCGATACAGTTTTTGAGATCACGCTCATTGTCTCGGAAAGGTTCGCCTCGAAAACCCTGTTCATCCAGGCCGAGAGCATGAACCATTGTGCCCATAGCACCATCTAAAATGGCAATTCGTTCTTCGAGAACGTTGAGAAAATCTTTCGAACGGTTGTTGGAAATCTCCATCGCGCCTTCTGGTCAGTCGTGGGGTTAATTATCGAGCTGGTTCGGAAGGACATTGTTTTCACGAAAATACGTCCTAACCTGCCTGAATTATAGGCCAGTCCATGGTCTTGGGATACTGCGATGCGTTCTTTGCGGGGATTGCACAGTGCCCATCAGGTGGGGCTGCATTTGAGAATTTGGGTTGATGGCCGCGATTGTAGTGGCGGAAAAAGCAATTCTAAAAAAGGGCTGCGATTTCAGTTCGGTTAAACCCTACTGCAGGGCCCCCTGCCTTTTAAAGGATTTGGATCGATTGAGACGAGACAACACCAGAGGATGTATGGATCTGATCGCAATTTTTCCACGTGTACTGCATACGAAACGCTGTCTTCCGTCAGAAGGCAGCTGTCCCGAGCCTTCATGGAGTGGCGAGTTGTTGTCCACACCTGCGTCGGCGCCAAATTTGAGTTCGTTACGCGAAGAAAATGACTTGATGAAACAATTCGATGCAGCTTGGCTGGCTGGCTTTCAAGCAGTATCCAATACCAGCAAGGCATCGTGTGGTTCGAAAGCAATTCGGCGCGAGTCCAATATTCAATCCAGCAGCCGAAAGGCTCCGCAAGAAAGTCTGTCCGCACCAGTGATGGCGGAGAACAGCAGGCGGCATGGGAAGGATTTGAAATCAACTCCAAAAACAAAGAAACGACACACCGAAGCTCAACCGGTCGTAGACGAGTCTCGAGGCAATATTCGGCTTGCGGCTTTGTATCTGCCATCACTGACGCTGTGGGTTCTGTCGTTCGTCGCGGCCGTAATTTGGCTTGGTGTCTTTTTTGTTGAGCGGCAGCCAACTGCTCAGGAGAAGGTTCACGGAATAGGGACTGTTCGTTTTGCGGAGACGCCTGTTTCGCCATATCGGCAAGAGCAAAGTAGGCAGTAGATGCAATTCGACCGACTTGATCAAAGTTTTTTGAATCACGCAACACGCTTCGAGCGACAGGGTGCAGCGTGTACAGAGCTTGCTGCCAGCCCTGCTGCCACTCATGAAAGTGAAA
>JAUWWJ010000384.1 GCA_030616935.1 Planctomycetaceae bacterium | reverse complement strand
TGATGTCCCCTGTTGCATTCCTCCAAAAGCCACTCCGTTGGCTGCAAGCAATTGCCAAATACAGGGCGACAATTAGCGGTGGCCCAAACTTTGCCTACGAACTCTGTGTCCGTAAGACAACTCCCGAACAGAGAGCGTCTCTCGATCTGTCAAGTTGGTCACTCGCATTCAATGGTGCCGAGCCGGTTCGAGCTGAGACAATGAAAGCCTTTTCTGAAGCTTTTGCAATCAGTGGCTTCCGAAATGAGGCATTCTATCCGTGCTACGGATTAGCAGAGAGCACATTGATGGTAACCGGTGGCATGAAGTTTGAGCCACCTGTCATCCGTCGTTTTGATCCGCTGTCAGTCGAGATTGGAGCTGTCACACTCAACGAAAACTCTTCTCCCGACGCCCGACAATTTGTTGGCAGCGGACGGGAGCTGGACGGACAAGATGTTCTGATTGTCGACCCACAAACATTTGAGCCACTTCCACCTGATCGGGTTGGTGAGATCTGGGTCAGCGGCCCAAGTGTTGCACAGGGATACTGGAATCGTACTGAAGAAACCAGATCGACGTTTCAAGCGATGCTGAAACTGCCTGCAAACACAACAGGCCACGTTGGACGATGGAAGCCCAACCCAGGGCCGTATATGCGAACTGGAGACTTAGGTTTTTTTGATAATGGGGAGCTTTTTGTAACCGGCCGTCTCAAAGATCTGATAATCATCCGGGGCAGAAATCATTACCCTCAAGACCTTGAACATTGTGCAGAGGAAGCAAGTGACCTTGTTCGAGCAGGCTGTGTTGCAGCCTTTGCTGTCGAAATAGACGGCCGAGAACGAGTTGTCATCGTGGCAGAACTGGAACGAGGCAAGCGAGATAAGGCGGATGTTCTGGCCGCATTTGATGCCATTCGTAAGCGCCTTGCTACGGAGCATGAAGTTGCGACGGAAGCTATCGTATTAGTACGACCAAACAGTATTCCCAAAACATCAAGCGGGAAGATTCAGAGACATGCGTGTCGACGTCAATTCTCAGATGAGTCACTCGCTGTCATCGAACAGTACATTAGTTGGCTGGATTCAACCAAAGAGACATCTTCACCGGAGACTCCAAGGCTTGCACGACAGCGGCCTCTCGGAGAGACTTCCCGCGGCCATAGACCAAATAGAGAACTTCCAAGTGAAGTTACTCAAACCGTCTTTGAACATGTCCAAAGAATAGCTAAGGAACGTGCCGGCAACCTCACGCTGGACACGAATATCGTCGAACTTGGCCTCGACTCACTTGAACGAATGGAAATTGTTTCAAGTCTCGAGGAAGCATTTGGCGCACGCTTTCCTGAACAGGTTTTGCCTACCATCGAAACATGCCGTGAAGTCACAGAAGCAATTCTTGACCACATGCCACTTGAGGGGAATA
Source organism: Planctomycetaceae bacterium (assembly GCA_030616935.1). The sequence continues at coordinate 1,422 of JAUWWJ010000384.1, read as the reverse complement.
AAAAATCGCATTCTGCCCGTGTCGTGGCAGAGATCACCCCCGACTCGTACAACATCGCACAATTCCCGGAAGTAAGGGCCCTTCAACAGAATTTCGCAATGGTTCGGAATGCTGGACTGCAAAACCCTTACTTTAGTGTTCACGAGGGAAAAACAACCGACAAGACAACAATTGATGGCCGTGAATTCATTAGCTGGGCGTCCTATAACTATCTAGGGATGTCAGGCGACCCCGTTGTAACTGCAGCGGCAAAGGACGCCCTTGACCACTATGGCACGAGTGTCTCAGCAAGTCGGCTCGTCTCTGGCGAAAAAACAATTCACCAAGAACTCGAGAGATCATTTGCTGACTTTATCGGTACCGAAGATGCCGTCACGATGGTTGGGGGGCACGCAACAAATGAAACAGTTATTGGCCATGTGGTTGGCCCAGGTGATCTCGTACTGCACGATGCGTTTGCTCATAACAGTCTGCTTCAGGGTGCGATACTTTCAGGCGCTCGTCGAAGGCCCTTTCCGCACAACGACTATGAGGCAGCAGAATCCATGCTTGCTGAACTTCGGAGCCAATACCGACGTGTCCTCGTTGTCATTGAAGGCATCTATAGCATGGATGGTGACTTCGCTGATTTGCCTCAATTCATTGGTCTTGCAAAACGACACAAGTCACTCCTCATGGTAGACGAGGCCCACTCCCTCGGCGTGATGGGCCCTACTGGACGAGGTATTGGCGAGCACTTCGGAGTGAATCCGAAAGACGTTGACATATGGATGGCAACGTTATCAAAAGCATTTGGCAGTTGTGGTGGGCTTATCGCCGGATCTTCCACGCTCGTTGAGTGGCTAAAATACACGGTACCAGGGTTCGTCTACTCGATTGGTCTACCACCACCAGCCGCGGGTGCTGCGTTGGGAGCTCTGCGTCTCCTCAAAGATGAGCCACAGCGAGTTACGAAACTTCAAGAAAACGCAAAACGTTTTATTGAACTAGCTGGGAAGGCAGGCCTGAATACTGGATCTTCGGGTGGGTCTGGTGTGGTCCCCGTTATTTTGGGCAACTCAATCAACAGCCTGAAATTATCACGGGCGTTATTTGAACGAGGTATTAACGTGCAGCCGATCCTCTACCCCGCTGTGGAAGAAAAAGCAGCACGATTGCGATTCTTCATCACAGCAAATCACTCATCCGACCAAATAGAGAAAACAGTGACTGCCGTGAGTGAAGAACTAGTAAAAATTGATCCCTCGTATGCTGCTGACTTACGTGAACAAAGGCCACCCATTTCGGTTGCGTAATCACTGAAAACTAAACGTCATGCAATCAAATAGCATTCTTTGGAAATCGAGAATAAAAAGCCGACTAATCACCGGCTAACCAGTTGGACTATGTTTTTGTTGGCTTGCATCGCTATAACCGGTGAAT